>VGHX01000016.1 GCA_016868055.1 Betaproteobacteria bacterium | reverse complement strand
CTGCAACAGCACCGCATCCGGCCGGCCGTGGATTTTGTCCATCAGCTGCGCGTAATCCGAAGCCGCTGGTGAATTACCACCACCGAGTGATAAACCGAGCTGCTTGAGGAACGTACGCAGCTGATTCAGCTTTTCTTCCGATGGGCTTGCGTGGATACGGTACAGCGCCGGGTACTCATGCCGATGCACAAAGTCTGCGGCGCAGACATTGGCGGCGAGCATGCATTCTTCAACCACCCGATGCGCATCATTGCGCGTACGCGGCAGGATCTTCTCGATCTTGCCAGCGGCATTGACAACGATATAGGTCTCGGTGGTTTCGAAATCCATCGCGCCACGTTGTTTGCGCGCTGCCAGCAACACCTGGAACAAATCGTACAAATTCTGAAGATGCGGCAACAAGCCCGGCCGACGCTGCGCCTCTGGCCCGCGCGTGTTAGCGAGCACCGCCGCCACTTCGGTATAGGTCAGCCGCGCTGCCGAGTGGATGACCGCTGGATAAAACTGGTAGGCATGAATTTCTCCGCTCATGCTGATGACGGCATCACACACCAGCGTGAGACGGTCAACTTCCGGGTTCAGCGAGCACAAACCATTAGATAATTTTTCCGGCAGCATCGGTATCACACGCCGCGGGAAATACACCGAGGTACTACGCTCGAGCGCGTCAATATCAAGCGCGTCATTCGGTTTGACGTAATGGCTGACATCCGCAATCGCCACGATTAAACGGTAGCCTTTCGCGCGACCGATCTTGCAGGGCTCGCAATACACCGCATCATCGAAATCACGCGCGTCTTCACCATCAATCGTCACTAACGGTATGTCACGCAAATCGACACGCGCATCAAGGTCGTTGTCACCGACTTCAGATGGCAAAGCGGCAGCCAACTTTTGCGCCGCTGCTGAAAATTCATGCGGGACGCCGTACTTACGTACAGCGATCTCGATCTCCATGCCGGGGTCATCAATCTCGCCCAACACCTCAGCAATTTTTCCGACGGGCTGCGAGTAGCGCGAAGGCTGCTCGGTGAGTTCAACGCTGACCACTTGACCGGCTTTTGCCTCGCCCACTGAACTAGCCAGCAGGATGTCGTGGCTAATGCGTTTATCTTCCGGCACCACCAGCCAAACACCGTTTTCGTTCACGAGACGGCCAATGATGTGCGAATTAGCACGGCTAACGACCTCGACAATCGTGCCCTCGGGTCGACCACGACGATCAAGACCCGTCACCCGTACTTGCACCCGATCGCCGTGCAGTACCTTTTGCATCTCTCGCTCAGGCAAGAAAATATCCTCGCCATCATCGGGCAGTAAAAATCCATAGCCGTCACGATGTGCAGATACAGTGCCTTCGATGAAACTCGATGTATTGGCAAGCTGCAATCGGCCGCGCCGATCCGGTTTGATTTGCCCGTCACGCTCCATGGCCACCAGACGCCGCGTCAAGCCATCAAGCTCATCATCCTTCACCGCCAGCGCTTTAGCGATAGCGGCAAGCGTTTGCGGCTCAGTAGCGGTACGCAAGATGCCGAGGATATCCTCTCGACTGGGAATGCTGTAAGGGTAAGTGCTCAAAGAACGTTTGATTGGATGGGCAGAATAGCGACGCTAGTGTAACCGAGCGACTCGAAAACCACTTAGCGCGGGAATAGGCCTTATTTGACTTTTTCCCCTGAGCCACTATAATCCTGCTCCTTTTAGCCCACGTGGCGGAATTGGTAGACGCGCATGGTTCAGGTCCATGTGCCGCAAGGTGTGGGGGTTCGAGTCCCTCCGTGGGCACCAAAAAACAGAGGTTGCGAAAGCAGCCTCTTTTTTTTGGTGTACACGAGCACAGCACCTGCGTGCTGTGCGTGAGGGACGAGAAAGGTCCGGCATGCAAGCTTATTTATTGGATCGTGCTGAGGTAAGGCGATCCGGCGCCATCTCGTCGTAAATCTCAAATGGCTGATGAATCCATGGGTTATCCGGCAGATACTCCACAAAATAATCGGGCTGAGTGACCGAGCAGGCCTTGAACCAGATCACCGCGGAGCGAATCTCGGTAATGCCGGGGTAGTTTTGTTGAAGGTAGTGCGGCACGCCCGCAAGCGTGACGCCGGAGTCGACCAGATCATCAAGCAACAGCACCCTGCCAGACAGCGGGCCGGCGTTCGAGGTGATGCTATTCGATATCGCCAGCTCTCCGCGCTGGGTGCCGAGGGCCTCTCGGTATGAACTGGTTGAAAGTATCGACAGCGGCACGCGAAATAGCCGCGAAAATACGTCACCGACGCGTAAGCCACCGCGAGCAAGACACAATGCATGATCAAAGGTGTATCCCGATTCATGCACGATGGCAGCCAAGCGCTCGATCAGCCGATGGTACTCATCCCAATCAATCCAGCGATGACCTGAATCGCCGACCATCGGTGTTAGCCAGGTTGCGCATTGAACGGATGCCGCAACACGATGGTCTCGCGACGATCCGGCCCGGTCGATACCATATCCACCGGCACACCAACCAATTCTTCAATGCGGCTGATATAGGCGCGCGCGGCAGCAGGTAATGCGTCCATGCTGCTTGCGCCGACCGTAGGCTGCTTCCAGCCCGGCATGTCTTCGTAGATGGGCTCACACGCCGCCGCTTCTTCAGCGCCGACAGGAAAGACATCAACGGTTTTTCCGTTGAGCTTGTAACCGACGCATAGCCTCAGAGTGTCCAAGCCATCGAGCACATCCAGCTTGGTCAAGCACATCCCGGATACACCGTTGATTTGTACCGAACGCCTCAACAACGCAGCATCGAACCAACCGCAGCGGCGCGGACGTCCGGTGACCGTACCAAACTCGAAACCTACCTTGGCCAGGTGCTGCCCAATGCCGGCATCGGTTGGCAACTCGGAAGGAAACGGACCAGAACCAACTCGAGTGGTGTAAGCCTTGGTGATCCCTAAGACGTAGTGCAGCATGTTGGGACCCACGCCCGCACCCGCTGCGGCGTTGCCCGCAACACAGTTACTCGACGTGACGTAGGGGTAGGTACCGTGATCGACATCCAGAAGACTACCCTGCGCGCCCTCAAACAATAAATTCGCACCGGCTTTATGCGCTGCATGCAAAGCACTCGAGACATCGGTCACCATCGGGCGCAAGCGAGGCGCAGTGCTTAGCGCATCATCGAAAGTTTTATTGAAGTCGATCGCTTCTGCCTTCAGATAATGCACTAACACGTAGTTGTGATAATCCAGATTCTCGCGCAGCTTCTCTTCAAAGCGGCGCTCGTTGAGCAGATCAGCGACACGAATTGCACGACGCGCAACTTTGTCTTCGTAGGCAGGGCCGATGCCTTTACCCGTGGTACCAATTTTGGCGGCGCCTCGCGCGGCCTCGCGCGCAGCATCAAGCGCCGTGTGATTCGGCAGAATCACCGGACACGCTTCCGACACTTTCAAGCGTGAGGTGACCTCAACACCTGATGCTTCCAGCTTATCGATTTCGCGCAGCAAGTCAGGCACAGACAGCACAACGCCATTGCCGATGTAACACGCGACACCAGCGCGCATGATCCCGGAGGGTATGAGCTGCAGTGCGGTTTTTTGTCCGCCAATCACCAAGGTATGTCCAGCGTTGTGGCCGCCCTGAAAGCGCACCACGCCCTGCGAGTGATCGGTCAGCCAATCGACGACTTTCCCCTTGCCCTCATCGCCCCACTGCGTGCCGATGACTACGACGTTTCTAGCCATGATGATTCAGTCTCTTGTGATGTCCGCTGTCAACGCAGCGGCTTGATAATGAGCTTTCCGTTTTGCTCGACAATTTCGCGATCGCAATCAAACTCCTGCGGGTCAGGCGACTGTCCCGGGAAGTGTTGAATCACAATCTCTCCCTGCAGCCGTAATTGTGCAATGAACGTTTGTAGTGCTTCGTCTTGTCGCCACGGCGCGCTGATCGCCGGCACCGGTGGCGTTACCGGCAGCAAGACAACAATTTCCCGCAGATCCATCGAGAAACCGGTTGCCGGTCGCGCGCGACCGAAAGCCTCTCCGACTTCGTCGTAGCGCCCCCCACGCGCCACTGCATTGGGCAAGCCGGGAACATAGATCGCGAAGGTCACGCCGCTTTCATACTGATAGCCCGACAAATCAGCCAGATCAATATTAATGCTCGCGCCAGTCGCGGCCTCAGCCATTTGCGACAAGGCATTCAAGGCCTGATCAATCGCTGCTTTGCGAGGTAGCGCGTGTCTGGCCGTATCCAGCACCCCGATACCTCCGCGTAATGCGGCGAGGGTCAGGATCGCATCACGCACCGAGGACCCGTAGCGCTTCACCCATTGACGCAACGCGGGCATATCCTTGGAGCGCAGGAGGCCAATCAACGTCGATCGCTCGCTCTTGGCACGCGGATCATCCTCAATAACAGCGTCCAATACCCCGGCATGGGACAGGTCGAGCGTGAGCTCAGATAACCCCGCCAGCTTAAGCGAGGCCAGCGCCAGCGCCTGTATCTCGACATCAGCCTCAAGACCAGCGTGACCATAAATCTCGGCACCCACCTGCAGCGGCTCACGCGTCGAGTGAAATCCGGAGGGCCGTGTATGTAACAGCGCACCCGCGTAGCAGAGCCGCACCACGCCCGGGCGGTTAAGCAGGTGCGCGTCGATGCGAGCGACTTGAATCGTCATATCGGCCCGAATGCCCATGGTGCGCCCAGATAGCTGATCGACCAACTTGAACATGCGCAGATCGAGGTCCTGATCTTGCACCGGCATCAGTGATTCAACGTACTCCAGCAGCGGCGGCGCCACCAACTCGTAGCCGTAGCTGCGGAACTGGTCGAGCATGGCACGACGTACCTCCTCTGTCTTGCGCGCCTCGGACGGCAAGACATCAGCAACATTCTCGGGCAGCAGCCAGTTGGGCATGGGAGATCAGGCAGGAAGGGTGAAAAGATGGAAGGCGAGCAAGAGGATACCAAACAGGATCGCGACCAGCCCAAAAAAACGGATCTGGCCGTCGGAGAGTTGGGCGATTTGCAAGAAGGTTTTGCGCCACCGCTGCGGTGCCAGCAGGGGCAGCAGCCCCTCAAGCACAAAAAGCAGGCCGAGCGCGGCCAGTAAAGAGTAACCCACAGCCCACCTTATTTCTTGGCGCCGCCGGGGGTCTTGAAGTACCGGAGGAATTCCGAGTTCGGATCGATCAACAACACATCGCTACGCGTCTTGAAGCTGTCTTTGTAAGCCTCCAGGCTGCGCATGAATTTATAGAATTCGGGGTTCTTGCCGAACGCATCCGAGTAGATGCGGGCGGCCTTGGCGTCTCCGTCACCGCGAATCGCCTCAGCCTGACGATAGGCTTCCGCCAGGATCACGGTTCGCTGACGGTCGGCATCTGCACGAATTTTTTCAGACTCGGCAGAGCCCGTGGAGCGTAACTCGTTAGCCACCCTGACCCGCTCGGATTTCATCCGCTCGTAGACCGAATTATTGATTTGCTCGACGTAATCAACGCGCTTCAACCGAACATCCAGAATTTGTGCGCCGATTTGTGTAGCCTCGGTAGCCACCTTGTTACGAATCGCATCCATCACTTTGCCGCGCTCGCCTGAGATCACCTCGCGAACAGTGCGCTTGGTGATTTCTTCATTAAGCGCCGCTTTGATGATCTGCGCCATACGGTCTTGTGCGCGACGCTCGTCGCCGCTGAAGGACACGAAGTACAAGCGAGGGTCAGCAATCCGCCATTTGACGAAGGCGTCAACCAGGATGTTTTTCTTTTCCGCTGTGATGAAGCGATCCGGCTCGGGTGTATCAAGCGTGAGAATACGCTTGTCGAGGAACATCACATTTTGAAACGGCGGCGGCAGCTTGAAGTGCAGCCCGGGGTCTTTGATGACCTGCTTGACCTCACCCAAGGCGAACACGATCGCGTACTGGCGCTGATCCACCACGAACAGCATCGAAGACAGCAAAGCCAGCGCAATTAACGCTGCGATTACGTAAGATATCAGCCGACTCATTATCGACTCTCCCGATCGCGCATACTGCGCTCGCGATTTCTGTCCGGCTTGCCTTCATTCACCGACGCCTCAAGTGCCGATGACGCAGGCGTGGTCGGCGGTGGCGCAACGCCCGCCGCTGCCTCAGCAGCTGTCTGCGCGATTAACTTATCGAGCGGCAGGTAAATCATGCTGTTGTTGCTCTTGGTGTCGACCATGATCTTGGTCGTGCTCGCAAAGATCTGCTGCATCGCCTCGATGTATAGACGATCACGCATCACGCCAGGCGCGCGCTGATACTCGACCAACACCTTGTTAAAGCGCGCTGCCTCACCCTCTGCGTTAGCGACCACGCGCGCCCGGTAGCCTTCGGATTCCTGCATCAAACGCGACGCCGCACCGCGCGCCTTGGGAATCACATCGTTGGCGTAGGCCTGGCCCTCGTTCTTCTGGCGCTCGCGGTCCTGGCCGGCTTTCACGGCATCATCGAACGCTGCCTGTACCTGCTCTGGTGGCTGTACAGCTTGCATGGTGACATTGGCCACCAGTACGCCCGTCGCGTAGCGATCAAGGATCTGCTGCATCAAGGCACTGGTATCAAACGCAACTTTCTCGCGCCCTTCGTACAACACGAAATCCATCTTCGATTTGCCGACGACTTCACGGATGGCAGTCTCAGCGACTTGTTTAACGGTTTCTTCCTGGTCTCGATTATTGAATACCCATGCCGATGCATCTTTCAGCCGGTACTGCACAGCGAATTGAATGTCGATGATGTTCTCGTCATCGGTCAGCATGAGCGACTCGCGCGCCAGCTTGTTACGTACATTGCTTCGGTAACCCACCTCAACCGTACGAACCTGCGAGAGATTGACGGTTTCCTGGGTCTGTATCGGGTAAGGCCAACGCCAATTGAAGCCCGGCTGCGCAGAGTGGCTGTATTTACCGAAAGTGAGCACGATGCCGGTTTGACCTTCTTGGATAATGAAGAACCCGCTCACTAACCACAAAAACACAATCACCGCGCCTGCAACGCCTGCGCTAATGCCCGCGCCGCGTGCGTCGTCATCGCCCTCGTTGCCCGAGCCGCCACCCGTACCGCCGCCGCCCTTACCGCGCAGCAGTCGGTTGATACGCTGATTGAAATCGCGCCACAATTGGTCGAGATCAGGCGGGCCATCATTCGGTCGGCCCGTTTGCCGCGGCTCTTTGTTGTCATTGTCCTGAGACCCGCGACCCCAGCGAGGGTCGTTCAAGGAGAATTTCAGGCCAAATTTTTTTCTTATTGATCCGAACATGCGGTGGAGTTGTGCGGTCGGTGGGAGTGCTGAGCGCTGCTAGCGATCGCATTACGAAGCAAATCAATGCCTTCGCCGGTTTTCGCACTCACAAAAATGCGGAGAATTTTATCATATTCATCATATTCGACGCCGGGGCCTCGTACGCCAACATCGATCTTGTTCCACACCAGAATTTGGGGAATATGGTCTGCGCCGATCTCGGCCAGCACTTGATTCACTTGTAAAATCTGTTCATCGCGCACCGGGCTGACGGCATCAACAACATGCAGCAGCAGATCAGCGTGTATGGTTTCCTCCAAAGTGGCGCGAAAAGCCGCCACCAATTGCGTTGGCAGCTCCCGGATGAAACCGACGGTATCGGACAGCACAACATTGCCTGCCTCGCCCAGGTGCATGCGGCGCGAGGTGGTATCCAGCGTGGCGAATAACTGGTCAGCAGCGTAGACACCTGCCTTTGTCATATTGTTAAACAGGGTTGACTTACCCGCATTGGTGTAACCGACAAGCGATACGGAAAATGTTGCGCTGCGCTCGCGCGCGCGCCGCTGAGTCAGTCGCTGGCGCTGCAGTTTTTCCAGCTTGGACCGTAACATCTTGACCCGCTCACCGATCAGACGTCGATCGGTCTCCAGCTGGGTCTCGCCGGGGCCTCGCAGCCCGATACCACCCTTCTGCCGCTCAAGGTGGGTCCAGCCACGCACCAGACGCGTGGCCAGATGCTGTAGCTGCGCTAGCTCGACCTGCACCTTACCCTCGTGACTTTTTGCGCGTTGGGCAAAGATATCGAGTATCAGGCTGGTGCGGTCGATCACGCGCACTTTGAGGTGTCGCTCGAGATTGCGCTGCTGCGCTGGCGAGAGCGCATGGTTAAAGATCGCCAAATCCGCGCCCAGGTCGGTCAAGGCCTCTGCTATTTCATCTGCTTTGCCCGAACCCACGAACAGTGACGCGTCCGGGCTTGAGCGCCGCCCGGTGACGGCCGCCACCGGCTGTGCGCCGGCAGAGGTGGACAACAGCGCGAGTTCTTCGAGGCTGGCGTGAAAGTCGCCTTTGCCGAAGTCCACGCCGACCATAACAGCGCGCATCAGGCAGCCCCGGACCGAGGGTCGCGAGGCGAGAGCGACTTACTCAGACTCGGACTCTGAGGTGGCTTGTTGCAGATTGACCGCGCGCGCGGGTACAACCGTAGAGATCGCGTGCTTGTACACCATTTGGGTGACTGTGTTGCGCAGCAACACAACGTACTGATCGAAGGACTCGATATGCCCCTGCAGCTTGATGCCATTAACAAGATAAATAGATACTGGCACGTGTTCTTTTCGCAAGGCGTTGAGGAATGGATCCTGCAGCAGTTGCCCTTTGTTGCTCATGGATGCTCCGTATTCTTATAAGTTCAGCGGATTGTTTTTCACATTTGACGGAGGTGAACGCCCCAATCACTGGCAACTCAGACTGTAATCGATTTTGGCACTCGCTGGCAAACGGCGTCGCGCAAAATCCTCGCTAATCCGTTTTTGAGAAGGGGTTTTTTCCAGAGCGAAACTCTATCTGCAGCGGCGTGCCCACCAGCCCGAAACTTTCGCGAAAATGTTTCTCCAGATACCGTTTGTAGCTCGGGTCTATGCCATCTAATGCGTTGCCATGCACAATAATGATGGGCGGGTTTTGACCGCCTTGATGAGCGAAACGAAGTTTCGGGCGAACCGATCCCTTGCGGCGTGGCTGCTGGTGGTCTACCGCTTCTTGAAGGGCACGCGTCAGCTGCGGCGTCGGCAGATTCTTCATCGCCGCCTCGTAGGCAGCGTTGATGGATTTCATCATCGGTGGTATGCCCGTACCCTTGATGGCGGAAATGAAATGCATCTTGGCAAATGAAAGAAAAGATAGCTTGCGTTCGATCTCGCGTTTGATGTGTTCTCGTTTGTCTTGATCAAGACCGTCCCACTTGTTCACACCAACCACCAACGCGCGACCCGCTTCCAACACAAAACCACCGATATGCGCGTCTTGCTCAGAAATGTCCTGCTGCGCATCCAACAGCAACAGCACAACATTCGCATCAGCAATCGACTTCAGTGTTTTTACGACGGAGAATTTCTCGATCGCTTCGAACACTTTACCCTTGCGACGAATGCCGGCAGTATCAATCAATGCGTAGTGACGCCCGTCACGTTCAAATGGTATTTCAATCGAGTCACGCGTGGTACCCGGCATGTCGAACGCAATCACCCGTTCCTCGCCGAGTAAGGCATTGACCATGGTTGACTTGCCCACATTAGGCCGACCAACAATCGCAATACGAATGCCGCGCTGGTCGGGCTGATCTGGCGCCTCCGAGTTATTCTCGACTAATTCATCGAGCGCCGACTCGACCAAATCAGGCACGCCATCACCGTGCGCGGCAGAGATGACGCAAGGGTCACCAAGCCCCAGTTCGTAAAAATCCGACGCGACGCTGGTGTATCGCATACCCTCGGATTTGTTCACTACCAGCATGACCTTACGTCCTGCTTTCCGTAAAAAATCAGTGATGGTTTTATCGTGTGGCGTCAATCCCTGACGACCATCGACCAAGAACAAGACGATGTCGGCCTCGGCAATGGCCTGCTGTGTCTGCTTGGCCATCTCGCGCAAGATGCCCTCTTTGGCTACCGGCTCAAAGCCACCGGTATCGATCACGAGAAACGGACGCTTGCCGATGCGCCCTTCGCCGTAGTGGCGGTCGCGCGTAAGTCCGGGAAAATCCGCCACCAGCGCATCACGCGAGCGCGTCATACGATTGAAGAGCGTAGATTTGCCGACATTCGGCCGCCCGACCAGGGCGATCACGGGTTTCATGGCGAGTTGAGGTTCCGGACTAGGCCAGGTTTTGCGCTCATGCAGCGCTAGACCACAGCTTGAGATTACTCGGTGGTGAGCGCAATCAGTTTGCCATCAACCGTTTGCACCACCAAGTTTGCACCTGTCACAACCGGCGCGGCGCGCACCTGTGAGCCGGTATTCAGGCGGGCCAGCATAGCGCCTTCTTCGCGTGACAGGAAATGCAGATAGCCCTCTTTATCGCCGACGACCACCGCACGTCCGAAAGACACCGGAGCAGACAAGCCTCGCCCACGTAGTGCAGTGCTGCGCCAAAGGCTACCCCCGGTATCACGCGAAAAACCAGCCAGTACGCCGATCTCATCGGCGGCAAATACATAGCGCTGATCCATGGCCGGACCGGCATCCGCCGAAAACTCTCGCGCCCAGCGCAAGCTACCGTTTGATGTATCCATGCAGGCAATTCGGCCTTGGTACGCGGTGGCGCAGATGTCGCGCCCGAGCAAGGCGGGCAAACCGGAAACATCAGCGACGCGCTCGAGCTCAGTAGCGCCCCGCGGCTCGGCCACCGGCGCGTCCCAGCGAGCGACGCCGGTCGCTGTGTTAATTGCCAATAGCCGACCGGCAGGCAAGGCAACGAACGCTACGCCGTCAGCGATCACGATACCCGGCGCCGAGCGCAGCACGAGCGCTGGCGCTGTTCGCTGTACTAGCCAGCGACGCTCACCGGTCTCGACATCATAGGCAACGATCTTGTTGTCCATGCTGCGTACGACCACCACACCGCTACCCACCGCTGGCGCAGATAACACCTCAGTCGACGCCTTCACTTTCCAGCGCTGCTTGCCGGTTGCCGCATCAAACGCGAACACCGTTCCGCGCGCGCTCGCGACTGCTACGGTTGCTGCATCAGCGCCGACGCCCGCAGCAATTTCGGCATCAACGGTGATGCTCCATGTTGTCTGCCCGCTCGAGGCGTCGACCGCCACAACCTTGCCGCCGCTACCTGCTGCAAATACTTTGCCATCGGCGAATGCGGGTGTCAGAAACGGCGTTCCTGCCGCGCCAATGTCGGCGCGCCACAGCGTACGGACAGTCAGGCTTGGTTTGAACTCGACCAGCGGCGCGGGCTCAATGCGAGCCTTTTTGCCTGAAAACATAGAACAAGAAGCCAATACTACGACCAGCACTAAAGAAGCTAGTCGCAGCCAGCGCAGCGAGCTGTTCATCAATCGTTCCTTGTTAACCCTTGCTCGGTGTGCCGCCGACGGCATCCAGCTTGAGCTGTATCAGTTGACGCGCCGGGTTCTTGACTTCGGTTTTCTCAAGTGCCGTTTGGTATGCCAGCCGCGCATCATCCAGCTTGTTGAGGCCAACATAGAGGTCACCTTTACGATCTGCAACCAGCGCCGCAAATTGATCCGGGAAATCAGCAGTCAGTACCTTCAGGCCCTCGTCGTAGGCTTTTTCATCGAGTAGCACGCCAGCCAGGCGTATGCGCGCGATCGCCTTGAACTCATCGTTCTTGCCATGCTCCGAGACCCACAGCAGCTCGGTTTTCGCGGCCGGTAAATCGGCAGCATCGAACGCAGATCTCGCTACAATCAGCGCGCCCATCTGCGCGTATGCCGTGCTACCGAATTTATCTTTCAGATCCGCAGACGCACGAACTCGCTTGGCCGCGTCATTAGCCTCAACCGCCTTGACTAGTTCTTCGTACAGAACTGCCGCCTTCGCCGCCTGCGACCGCTGCCAGTAATTCCAACCCGTCCACGACGCATAGGCGAGTAAGACCGCGGTGACAAACCAAGTGACCAGGTTGCCGTATTTATCCCACCACGCTTTTAGCGTCGCGATTTGTTCTTGCTCTTCGTGATCGTATGCCATGAGATGTTTTTAATTAATGATGCGTGTGAACTTGGCCAGCGTGCAGATGCCCGTGATCATGAGCGCCGTCACCAACGATCTGATCAATCAGATAATCGACCACCTGATCAAATGCGATATGCCGTTGGTTGTTGGTCATGTCGGCCTCGCGCAAGTGCTTGATGGTCGCCTCGCCCTGCGCCATTTCATCGTCGCCCAGTATGAGCGCGTAGGCGGCGCCGCTGGCATCGGCGCGCTTCATCTGTGCCTTGAAGCCGCCCGCGCCGCCAAGCGCTGCGCAATGTAGCACAACATCCAGCCCCGCATCCCGCAGACGCTCGCCCATGATGAAGGCCTGCAATTGCGCCGCATCGCCTTGGTGTACCAGATAGACATCACACTGACCCGCGCTGATCGTTCCGGAGCTCGCCCGCATCAACTCAAGCAGCCGCTCGACGCCCATCGCAAATCCGACCGCCGGGCTAGGCTTGCCACCAAAAATCTCAACCAGCGGATCGTAGCGACCGCCGCCACATACCGTGCCCTGTGAGCCCAGCTGGTCAGTAATCCACTCGAATACCGTGCGGTTGTAGTAGTCCATACCCCGCACCAAGCGCGGGTTGATCGTGAAGCGAATGTTGTTGGCGTTGAGCAGTCGCTGTAGTCCATCAAAATGCGCCCGCGACACATCGCCTAGGTAATCGAGCAGCTGCGGTGCTTGGTTTACCAAATCCTGCATGGCCGGATTTTTAGTGTCCAGAATGCGCAGCGGATTGGTGTGCAGCCGACGTCTCGCCTCGGCATCCAGCAAGTCGCTATTTTTTTCGAAGTAGGTAATCAGGTCAGCCCGATGGCGGTGACGATCTTCAGCGTCGCCGATAGAATTGATCTCCAAGCGTATGTCGCTCAAGCCGAGATCATCCCATAGGCGGTGGCACATCATGATCAACTCGGCGTCAATATCCGGACCGGAAAATCCTACTGCCTCGGCACCAACTTGATGAAACTGACGGTAACGACCTCGCTGCGGGCGCTCGTGTCGAAACATCGGACCCGAATACCAAAGTCGCTTGGGCCCGTCATAGATCAGGTTGTGCTCGAGCACCGAGCGCACCACCCCGGCAGTACTTTCGGGCCGCAGCGTGAGCTGATCGCCATTCATGCTGTCGGTGAATGAGTACATCTCTTTCTCGACGATGTCGGTGACAGCACCAAGCCCACGCGCAAACAACGCGGTGGGCTCAACAATCGGCGTGCGAATTTGCTGGTAACCATAGCTGCGTAATACCGACTGCACCGTATTCTCAAACAACTCCCACAGCGGCGCGTCGTCGGGCAGTACGTCATTCATGCCCTTCACACCAAGAATTTTTTCTTTTTTATGCTCTGCCATAACGGGTCTTTACGTAATCCAGTACGATGGACTGGAAATCTTCAGCAATGCGCTCACCCCGCAGCGTGACCGACTTCTGACCATCAATAAAAACCGGCGCCGCCGGTGACTCGCCAGTCCCGGGCAAACTGATCCCGATATTGGCGTGCTTGGACTCACCGGGGCCGTTGACGATACAGCCCATCACAGCCACGTTCATTTCTTCCACGCCGGGGTAGCTTGTTTTCCAGACCGGCATTTGCTCGCGCAAATAGCTTTGGATTTGATCAGCGAGCTCTTGGAACACGGTTGATGTGGTGCGGCCGCAGCCGGGGCACGCGATTACCATCGGTGTGAACTTCCGCAAGCCCATGGTCTGCAAAATTTCTTGCGCAACAATGACTTCCTTGGTGCGATCACCGCCGGGCTCTGGCGTGAGGGACACCCGAATAGTGTCGCCGATGCCCTCTTGCAGTAGCACGCCAATCGCCGCTGTCGATGCAACGATACCTTTGCTACCCATACCGGCTTCCGTCAGTCCAAGATGCAGCGGGTAGTCGCAACGCCGCGATAACTCGCGATACACCGCAATCAGGTCTTGCACGCCCGATACCTTGCACGACAACACAATACGGTCTCCCGGCATGCCGAGTTCTTCGGCACGCTGCGCGCTATCAAGTGCCGAGGTGATCAGCGCTTCGTACATCACCGCCTGCGCGCTCCATGGCGTTTTACGCTGCGCGTTTTCATCCATGATTTTTGCCAGCAGCGACTGGTCAAGGCTGCCCCAGTTCACGCCAATTCTCACCGGCTTGTTGTATGTGTTTGCCACCTCGATCATTTGCGCGAACTGCGTATCGCGCTTAGCACCCTGCCCCACATTACCCGGGTTGATACGGTATTTTGAGAGCGCCTCTGCGCACGCGGGGTATTTCGTCAGCAGCAGGTGGCCGTTGTAATGAAAATCGCCCACCAGCGGCACATCCACACCCATTTTGTCGAGCTGCTCGCGGATCAGGGGAACGGCGGCGGCGGCATCTTCCGTGTTGACGGTAATACGAACCACTTCAGAGCCGGCGCGCGCTAGTTCCTTGACCTGTATCGCCGTACCGATCACATCGCCGGTGTCGGTATTGGTCATGCTCTGCACCATGACGGGCGCACCGCCACCGACGCGCACTTCGCGGTCTCCGTAGCGAACAATTGCCTGGCGGGTGAGCTTGCGCGTGACAGGGCCGGAGGGAATCGGCGACACAGGCTGATCCATGAATGACTCCTTACTTGAGACTCAGCTTGGCGACATTATCACGGGCAACCGCGCGCAGATTAAGCGACTGACCGCGCAGCGCCGCATCAACGCCGGCGGCGTTGCCCACCACCAGCACGACTGGTTCATGAACTTCGACCAGCTCAGTCGTGCCCGCCTTCATCAGGCGCGATATCAGCCTGCGATCACCCTCGACGGTGGTTACCTCCACCCAGCTATCTTCGCGCGCCTTGATCTCGAGCGCACTGCCGGCCGCAGCGGCAGCGCCCAGGTCAGCGCCGGCGCCCGACTTATCGCTCTCAGCATCTGACGTGGGCGTGTCTCTGCCACCAGTAAGCGGCGGCAAGGCATTGATCACCTTGTCCACGTCCACACTGGGCACAGAGAACCAGCCGTACTGGTAGGCAGCGAATACCAGTGCGCTCACCACAGCCACCACCATGATTACCGAGGGCCATTTGCTTGGGTTGCGCCGGCGCGGCGGTGGTGCCTGCCGACCGCGCAAGCCGGGCGCGGGCAACGGTCTCCGTACTACCATGCTGTCGAACGCGGGATTAGGCTCGCTCGACAGCATAGCGATCAGTGGCGCCGGATCTAGCTCGAGCAATTTGGCATACGAGCGAATGAAACCGCGCACCGTCGCCATACTCGCGAGTTGGGCGAAATCATCAGACTCCAGCGCTATGATTTGGCGAGTTGATATCTTCAGGCGAGCGGAGACATCTTCGACAGACAAACGATACTCTTTGCGCCGTTTCGCGAGCGTAGCGCCCGGCAATTGCTGAGGCGTCTGCTCAGGCACAAAGGCTTGATAGCCCTGCTCAGGCGCGTGCGCATGCGCTGCGACGATTTCGGTCTCTGCCGCTTCCGATGAGACATCTACCGAGCCACCTGCAGCAGCACTAGCACTGTGAAGCGAAGTGTCCAACGTCGCACTATCGTCGCCGTTTGCGGAAGACGCGGTGTGATGAGAGACCGCTGGTGTCTGCCCAAACAGATGGGCCTCAGCTAGCTCAGCAGCTCCTATCAGCTCCGTGCCCTCAACTTGCTTGCTGCCTTCAACTTGCTGGCTACCCTCAGCTTGCTCGCTGCCCTCAACCTGCTCATGCACAGGCAGTGGCTTCGGATCATCGCCAGACGCAGAGGTCTCGAATTTATCGTTATCGCTCATTGATATCGCTACTCAAATAAGCTTGCAATTGCGGAGACTCCGGGAACACACGTTTCCACTGTGCGGCGATACTGCGTTCAGCGTCACGGTCACCGAGCCGACGCTCGGTATCGACTGCCATTGCGTAGTCCTCGCTGCTAGCTTGAGCGCTCGCCAAAAGAACGTTGAAATGCGCGCGTACCTGCCGATCATCACCACGCTGCACGGCTAGCCGCGCCAGCTGCGCACGCGCGGCAAGCAATCTCGAATCGGCCTGCAGCGCACGGTGGAAATATCGCTCGGCGCGCTCGTACTGCTTGAGCCTCACACTACAGATACCCGCATTCATCGCCGCATTTGCAGGAGCCACGTAGCGCCTATGTGCAAGCGCGCGATCGAAAAAATGCAAGGCCTCAGCAGGCTGACCGGTTTCACAAAGCAGCCAGCCCATGTTGTTGTGGAGCGCGGGATCATCCGGTGCCAAGCGCAGTGCTTGCGCCATACTTTGCTTGGCCGCGTCGGGCTCACCTAATCGCATCAGCGTCAGCGCGCGCAGGCCAATCGCATCAACCCGATTCGGATCGATATCCAGCGCGCGGTTTGCCTCTTCAAGCGCGATCGCGTGATTACCCTCGGCAAAGTACGCTTTTGCGAGTTCCAGACGAGCACTCGCGCGGCGCTCGGCATCCGCAGCGCCAGCGGTGTCGTGTGGCACGTGGGTACAAGCCACGAGCGACAATAGTGCAGCAAAAATAATCGAGGGTTTCATCGACGCTTCAACCGGGAATCTCAACAATACGTCCAAAATCGGGACCGTACTTTTGCTGATACGAATGCATACGCTGGGTTCTCTCCAGCACCCGAGTACGGTCTTGTACATCGCCTGCGAGTTGACCACAAGCGGCATCAATATCATCGCCACGTGTCTTGCGGATAGTGGTTACGACGCCACCTTCCATCAAGATGTGCGCAAACGCTTTGATACGCGCATTGCCTGAGCGGCGCAGGCCAGACGACGGAAATGGATTGAATGGAATCAAATTGAATTTACAGGAGATATCACTCACCAATGCAAGCAACTCGCGCGCGTGCGCATCGGTATCGTTGACGCCATCAAGCATGCAGTACTCGAAGGTGATGAAGTCACGCGGCACGAATTCCAGATAGCGCTTGCAAGCCGAGAGTAAGTCAGAGAGCGGATACTTGCGATTGAGCGGCACCAAGTCGTCGCGCAGCGCGTCGTTGGAGGCATGCAATGACACGGCCAGCGCCACCGCGCAATCAGCCGAGAGTTTATCCATCACGGGCACGACACCGCTGGTCGATACCGTGACACGACGACGTGACAGGCCGTAGGCGTTATCGTCAAGCATTAGCTTCAGCGCCGCTACCGTCGGCTCGTAGTTGAGCAGTGGCTCGCCCATGCCCATCATCACCACGTTGGTGATCTGACGCTCGCCCTTCGGGCCAGCCGCTATACCCTGCTCGCCCCGCAGAGTTCGCTCAGCCATCCACAGCTGACCAATGATCTCAGCGACCGTCAGATTGCGCGAAAAACCTTGCTTGCCAGTGGAGCAGAACCGGCAATTGACCGCACATCCGGCCTGGGTAGAAACACAT
The DNA here is from genome assembly GCA_016868055.1 of Betaproteobacteria bacterium. Lineage (GTDB taxonomy): Bacteria > Pseudomonadota > Gammaproteobacteria > Burkholderiales > Burkholderiaceae_D > Pernthalerella. The sequence goes on along the minus strand of VGHX01000016.1, from coordinate 27,804 downwards.
AATGTGCCGCGGTTATCTTCCGGGATGAATACGGTCTCGACCGCATTACCATCGCCGACATCGATCAGCCACTTGCGCGTGCCATCGGTTGCCGTGCTGTCGCTAATGATCGTCGGCGCTGCCACCACTGCATGGCGCTTGAGTTTCTCACGCAAGGATTTGGCAAGGTCGGTCATCGCATCAAAATCGGCCTCGCCGAACTGATGAATCCAACGCTGCAATTGTTTGGCACGAAACGGCTGCTCGCCCAGATCACCGCACCATTGAATGAGTGCGGCGGGATCCAAATCCAGCAGGTTGGTCAGTGCCGCCATGAATGCCTCCCAAAACTCCCTGCGGCCGGGTGGGATATCGACCGCCGATACGCGCGCTTTGTTTCAGGCCGAGGACTGGCGCGACCCGAGTGACTGAGATCAGCGAGCGTATACGTTCAAGCTCGGAAAAAAATAAGCGATTTCGTTTTTTGCTGTATCCGGGCCATCTGAGCCGTGTACCGCATTGGCGTCGATCGAATCAGCAAAGTCAGCACGGATGGTCCCCTTGTCGGCCTTCTTGGGATCGGTCGCGCCCATCAAATCACGATTTTTTGTGATCGCGTTGTCGCCTTCGAGCACCTGAACCATCACCGGGCCGGAGATCATGAAATCAACCAGGTCCTTGAAGAACGGACGCTCGCGATGCACAGCATAGAAACCCTCTGCTTCGGCGCGTGACAGGTGGATCATACGCGCGGCGACCACTTTGAGGCCGGCGTTTTCGAAGCGGGTGTAGATCTGTCCGATGACATTTTTGGCTACTGCATCCGGCTTGATGATGGACAGGGTGCGCTCGGTGCTCATCTAAAAAACTCCAATAAAATGAAAGGGTTAAGAAATTAGAGGGATTTATTTGATAACTTTCGATTTTAACATGAAAGCGACTCTTTCATAACGCCTCAACTACACAGTTTCACGATTGACGGTCGTTGCTGCCGCATGCAGTCTGCTGCGAAGTGAGGTAAATTATGACGTTGACAGTCAGCGCCACTCGCCGACTGTTATCAAACTGAACATGGAGGTCAAATGAACCAACCGCTACCCACTCAATACGGCACGCTGGACGACACACTCGTCGTACGCCACCGCGTATTGCGCAACACCTACTGGCTGCTGGCGCTGTCCATGCTACCAACGGTGCTGGGAGCTTGGCTTGGGGTGCAGATGCACTTCGCGCTGTTCGCAAGTAGTCCCATGCTGAGCTTCATCGCATTTCTCGCTATCGCATTCGGCTTCTTCTACGGCATAGAGCGCACCAAGAACTCCGGCATGGGCGTGGTCCTGCTGCTGGGCTTCACCTTCTTCATGGGGCTGATGCTCTCGCGCATGATCGAGCACATCCTTCACTTCGCCAACGGCCCGCAACTGATCATGACGGCATTTGGCGGAACCGCTGTCGTGTTTGCGGCGATGGCCTCGATTGCTACCACCAGCAAGCGTGATTTTTCAGGCATGTCGAGCTGGTTATTCGCGGGCGTGATCGTGATCCTGTTGGCGGGCGTCGCCAACATCTTTCTGCAAATGCCGGCTTTGCAAATCGTGATCTCGCTGGTGGCCGTGGTGATCTTCTCTGCCTACATCTTGTTTGATGTGCAGCGCATTATCAACGGCGGCGAGACCAACTATGTCAGCGCAACGCTGGCCATTTATCTCGACCTGTACAACGTGTTCGTGAACCTGCTTGCGCTGCTGGGCATTTTTGGCGGCGATCGCGAGTAAGTTGCACCGACCCTGGCAAAACGCCGGCCTCAGGTCGGCGTTTTTGTTTCCGCATCAAACACGGCAATTGATTCGACATGGGCCGTATGCGGGAACATGTTGACCACACCAGCTTGGCTGAGCCGGTATCCCCCTACATTGACCAAGATACCAGCGTCACGCGCGAGCGTGGCCGGGTTGCAAGACACGTACACAATCCGCGCAGGTTGTAATTCTGAATGGTGCTGCCGTGCCTCGGCAATCGCCTTGCAGACCTCCATCGCACCTTCACGCGGCGGATCAATCAACATACGATCGAAGCGATGCAAGGCGCGTAGATCGTCCAGGGTAAATTCAAATAAATTACGGCTCGAAAAAAAAGTGTTGTGCTGCAGGTTGTTCAGGACGGCGTTGCTCATCGCGCGCTCGGTCAGTGCCGCGCTGCCTTCAATGCCGACCACCTCACGCGCCTGGGTCGCTAGCGGCAGGGTGAAGTTACCCAAACCACAAAACAAATCAGCGACCCGATCATGAGCCTGCACCTGCAATAGGCGCAGCGCACGTGACACCAGCACGCTGTTGATCTGATGATTCACCTGAGTGAAATCAGTCGGCTTGAACGGCATCACCACGCCGAACTCTGGCAGGTGGTACTGAAGCGGAAGCCTGTTCGGGTACCATGCTGTCGCGGTGTCGGGGCCCTTGGTTTGTAACCACCAATCAATATCCCACTCGTCAGCAAACGCTTTCAGCAGGCTTTCATCATGAGCAGATAGCGGCGCCATAATCCTCAGCACCAGAACAATCACCTGCTGTTGATTGTGCTCGCCTACTGCAAGCTCGAGCTGCGGTAACCGATCACGTATCGACAACGAGCCGATCAAGGCACGCATTGGCTGCAGCATGGCAGACATTTTCGGCGGCAGGATCTCGCAGCTAGTCATGTCAGCGATAAAACTCGATCGCTTCTCATGAAATCCAATTAACACGCCGCCTTTTTTTTCAACGAACCTTACAGATAATCGCGCGCGGTAGCGGTAACCCCAGTCCGGCCCTTGGATCGGTCGCATCACGTGCAATGGCCTGACGCGGCCGATATGAAACAAGTTATCTTCCAACACGCGCTGTTTGATGGCGACCTGCGCCGAGGGATGAAGATGTTGCATCGCGCAGCCGCCACAAGTACCGAAGTAACTGCATCTCGGTGTCGTGCGCAGCGCAGACGAACGCAATAACTCCGTCGATACCGCCGCTTCCCACTTTGGTTTACGGCGGTACGATTGAAAACGCACCAACTCGCCGGGCAGCGCGCCTTCAACAAAGATCACTTTGCCGGGCGAGCCATCTTCATTCGGCAAATGGCCAACGCCACGCGCCTCCATGTCGAGCGAGGTAATCTCAATGACGGGCGTCATAGCAGCGCGTCCTTTCCAAGCCCACGCGCAGAGATAAGCTGCCTAAGGCGCGTTAATCCATCTTGCTGTATCTGTCGTACTCGCTCGGGAGAGACGCCCAGTTCATCGGCACATTCGTCCAGTGTCGCCGGCACACCGTGATCCAAACCGTAGCGCCTTAAAATCACCATCCGGTGCTTGATCGGCATCGCATCGATCCAACGGCGCACCATTTGAATCATCTCTTGTTGCTCAACCTGTGCATCGGGTGACTGCCCAGCTACATCGGCCACCAGATCCAACATGCTGGCATGCGTATCGCCAGCGATTGGGGTATCCAGCGAAGAAACAGGCTGCGCCATCCCGAGAATTTCTCGCACCTCGTCCGTGCTGCGCTCGACCAAGTGCGCTATATCTTCCAGCCGCGCATCGTGCTCGCCATGCATACGGCACTCAAGGTGATACTTGGCACGCAGCACTGTATTCAACTCGCGTACCCGGTGCACTGGCAGTCGGATCATACGCACTTGATTCATGATCGCGCGCTCAATACTTTGCCGTATCCACCAGGTTGCGTAAGTTGAAAAACGAAAGCCGCGCTCGGGCTCGAACTTGCCAATGGCGTGGATCAAACCGAGGTTACCCTCCTCGATCAGATCAAGCAGGGCCAGGCCTCGGTTGACATAGTGCTTGGCAATGGACACCACGAGCCTGAGATTGTGCTCGATCATGACCTGCCGCGCATCGAAATCACCTTGCGTCGCCAGCGTGGCGTAGTGAAGCTCTTGCGATGGTGTTAGCAGTGGGCGGGTGCCGATGCGGTTGAGGTAAACCTGTGTCGTGTCGCTCGAGAGCTCGGCATCTAGCAGCGCGCGAAACTCTTCAAGAGGGATGTGCGCCGCCTGATCCTCTTCGACCAACTCGGCGTGCTCAGACACATTTTCCGGATCGGCCAAGCTGGGCTGATCAACGCGCGCAGGGTCAACGAGCTGATCAAGCGGCGCCGAACCCGTATGCCCAGACGAATCAGTCATTCAACGACTCTGAAGAAACCCCATCGGATCAACTGCTTTGCCAAGTTGCCGAATCTCGAAATGTAGCCGTACCGACTCGGCATCCGAGTCGCCCATCTCGGCAATACGCTGTCCTTTGGCAACGGTCTGACCCTCCTTCACCAAAATCGCTTTGTTGTGGCCGTAGGCAGAGACCAAGCCATCACGATGATCAATAATCACCAAGTTGCCAAAGCCACGCATATTATTGGCATACAAGACGGTGCCTTCGCCAACCGCGACGATTGGCTGACCCGGCTGCCCGGCGATATCAATGCCTTTGCGGGATGCATCAAAATTTCGAATCACCTTGCCCTCAGTCGGCCAAATGAAGCGACCGGCGGTCGGCATCGCGACATCAGCAGGCTTGCGCCCGTCGTTCAGTGTCTTGGCGGGCTCACCCCGTTGTAAATCAGACCACGCCTGATCAGAGTAGGCGACTTTCTTACCTAAAGGCCCACTCTTGGTACCACCGGCGGGACTCGCGCTACGCGTTGGGCTTGCGCTGGCCGTGTTTGCGTTGCTCGGCGCCGCAGTGCTGCCTGCGGTGTCGAGCGAGCGCATCTCCATACCGGTATCTGTCGGCACGCTGGCTACCCGATTATCTTCAGGCGGTATCACGCGCAGCTGCTGGCCAACGCGAATATCGTCCGGGTTGCTTAATCGATTCCAGTCGCCCAGATCGCGTAACGGCTGGTTGAATTGCCTGGCGATTTTGCCAAGCGTGTCGCCCTTTTTAACGGTGTAAAAACCGGGCGGATCTACGGGCTCAGGTGCAGCAGCAGTTGCGGGGGCCGCTGCGGGCTGCGCGCTCTTGGTCTTGGCGCGCGTTGAGGTTCGGTCATCAATCGGCGCATTGGCTGGCATCTCCGCGCACCCATGTAGCAGCAGGGCAAAAAGCGGGATCACATAAATCGTGTTGTACCTCATCGTGGCTATTCCAACTGACTATTTCAACGGTTATGAACCTAGCCGAATGTACCGGGTCGCATCGGCACAAAGTGACAAGGCTCGAGCAAATCAGCCACCCACTCATGGGGCTTGATGCGCACCACTAGCTTGAGCCGCTGCGAGCGTTGGCCGACTGGAGCGATCAATCGCCCGCCGAGCGCCATCTGATCCAGCAGCGCCTGCGGCACATCTAATCCTGCCGCTGCCAAGATGATGCCATCGAATGGCGCGCACTGCGGCAGTCCCAACATACCATCGCCATAGTGCAGCCGCAGATTGGGAATGTACAGCGCGCGCAAGTTACTGCGCGCCAGCTCGTGCAGCGGCCGCATACGCTCGATCGAGTAGACCTCGCCTGCCACCTGCGCCAACACTGCGGCTTGGTAGCCACAGCCGGTACCGATTTCCAGCACCCGACCCAATTTTCCGTCAACACCTTCGCGTAATAACTCGATCATGCGCGCGACGATCGACGGCTTGGATATCGTCTGGTGGTAGCCGATCGGCAATGCGGTATCGACATAGGCCTGCGAGGCGAGTGCTGGCTCGAGAAAAAAATGGCGCGGCACGTTTTCCATAGCGGCCAACACTGCAGCATCTTTGATGCCCTGCTGGGCTATGCGGCGCACCATCGCTTTGCGTACCGCCTCGGATACCAACGGCGCATGGCCCGGTCTGTCGACAACCCACGCGGGACTAGGCGGCTTGCTGACGATGGTTGGTGGTGGTAGCGGCCGCGCGTTCGCACTGCGCTCATTGACATTACGAGTCGCGGTTTGTGTGCTGTGGGTGCGGTGCGCGCCGGTCTTGCTACGACCAGACAGGCCAGTGACAAAATCCAGCGTCAGTGGAAAACGCTTTTTCGGTTGGCTTTCGCTCTCGCTCATCCGATCACCGTCTGCAAGCGTTGCAACTGAGGGCCATGCGTGAGATCGATTTGTAACGGTGTGACGGAAACCCAGCCCTGCTCGGTCGCATGAAAATCGGTGCCCTCGCCAGCGTCTTTTGCCTTGCCCGCAGGTCCAATCCAGAAAATCTCATTGCCATGCGGATCAGTCGAGCGAATCACCGGCTCTGATTGATGCCGCTTGCCCAGCCGCGTCGCCACTACTTTGTTGAGCCTATCGTAAGAGCGATTAGGAATATTCACATTCAGCAGAAAAGGCTTGCTGAGCGCATTCAGATTTCGCTGCACGATATCTTTCGCCAGGCGCGCAGCTGAGGCCAGCTCTGACCAGCCATGATCAACCTGAGAAAAAGCAATCGCCGGAATTCCGAACAAAAAACCTTCGGTAGCCGCGGCAACGGTACCGGAGTAAAGCGTGTCATCGCCCATGTTCTGCCCCTGATTAATACCTGACACTACGAGATCCGGTCTTTCACCGAGCAAGCCAGTGAGCGCGATATGCACGCAATCGCTGGGTGTGCCGTTGATGGAGTAATAGCCCTTGTCAGACTTCATCACCCGTAGAGGGCGATCGAGCGTGAGCGAGTTGGAAGAGCCGGAGCGGTTGCTGTCGGGTGCCACGACCACGATCTCAGCAATCGAAGAGAGTTGATCAGCGAGGGCGTTGATGCCAGGGGCCAGATAGCCATCATCATTGCTGATCAAGATTTTCATCGTTGCGATTTTACCTCAACGCATCCCCGACGCGGCACTGCTTTGATACCGCTCAACATGGCGCGCGGAGCAAAAAGCTTTCTACCTCCTTGATATCGCGCGTGCGTGCGAACGGCGGCAGACTTTGCCAGATTCGACGGCCATAGGGCTTGGAGATCAGGCGAGGATCACAGATCATGAGCACGCCACGGTCATGCTCATCCCGAATCAAGCGACCGGCGCCCTGCTTGAGCGCGATAATCGCCTCGGGCAACTGGTGATGCATGAAGCCATTCTGACCACGCCGCTCCATCTCTGCGATACGTGCCGCGAGTACCGGGTCATCGGGTGGCGCAAACGGTAACTTGTCGATGATGACGACGGACAGCGCGTCTCCGCGCACATCAACGCCCTCCCAAAAACTCTGGCTGCCTACCAGGACCGCATTACCGGCGCTGCGAAAACGCTCGAGTAACTCGTTACGCCCGAGCTCTCCTTGAATCAGCAAAGGCCAGGCAAGCTCTCGCTCTGCGATCAGGTCGCGCAGCCGCTCACCCGCACGCCTGACCGCGCGTAGCGTCGTGCAAAGCAAGAAAGCACGACCACCGGCCGCCTCAATAACCGGTAATGCGGCATCGATCACCGCATCGATATACGCGGGCGAACTGGGATCAGGCATATCAGTCGGCACATACAGCAACGCCTGACGCGCGTAGTCGAACGGGCTCGGCCAGCTTTTCGCCGCAGCCAGCTCCAGCCCCATTTGCGAGGTGAAGTGAGAAAAGTCATTTTTCGCCGCCAGCGTCGCCGAGGTATAAATCCAGGCACGCGGCACACCCTCACGTTGCTTGTTGAAGATCGGCGCAATCGACAGCGGTGTTCGGTGCAGCTGCACGCTTTGGGAAAATGCCTCAACCCACAACACATCGGCCTGATCAGGCTCGCTGCTGGCAGACGGATGCCAACGGCCCAGCGTCAAGCCGAGTTCAGATGCACGCACGCGGCACTGCTCCAAGGTCTCGGCGCGCTCAGCCTGTGCCGCCAGCACCTCGATCAAATGCGAGAGCATTGCTTTGACTTGCTCAAGCGCCGGAAAAAATTGACTGCTTTGAGCGATCTGCGCGTAAGCCAGCTTTGCGCCCTCCGCTGGTAAGCATAGCCGTAGATCACGCACCGCTTTCTCGACGCTCGCGACTTGCGTACCCCAGTCCGCGCCATCGCGGGCGTGGGTCAGCCCCTCCGCAAGGACATCCCGGCACAGCTCCATGAGCTGGCTGGTAGATACCGTCTCGCCAAAAAACAAGGTAGCAGTATCGGGCAGCTGATGCGCCTCATCAAAAATAATCGTGTTCGCGGTCGGCAGTAACTCGGCGACGCCGGTATCCTTCAAGGCGACATCGGCAAAGAACAGATGGTGATTCACGACGACGATATCTGCTTGCTGGGCTTCGCGCCGCGCCCTCATCACAAAACAATCTTGGTAGTGCTTACATTCGGCACCGACACAGTTGTCACGGGTTGAGGTCACCAGATGCCATACCGATGCGTTCTCAGGTACGCGTGATAGCTCTGATTTGTCACCGCTGCTGGTAGTTTTGATGAAGCGACCAATCTCGCGTAAATAGCCAACATCTTCGCGCGCAGTCAGTCGCCCGTTCTGCTGCGTGCGCTCGAGATGAAAATGGCAGACATAGTTCGCGCGACCCTTGAGCAGCGCGACACTGACAGGCGCATTCAAGGCCTTGCGCACCACGGGAAGATCTCGCAAAAACAGCTGATCTTGCAGGTTGCGGGTACCGGTCGAGATGATCACCTTGCCACCCCACAGCAAGGCCGGCACCAGGTAAGCGAATGTTTTGCCGGTGCCGGTGCCAGCCTCTGCTAGCAGTGTCGATTGGGTCGCAATAGCCTGCGCCACTGCACACGCCATATCCGCTTGCGACTGCCGAGGTCGAAAGCTGGGAATATGCTCGGCCAGTCTGCCGCTGGCAGCAAACAGCGCAGCCACCTCGGCATCGTGAACACCGACAAGCTCGTTAGTGACAGGGACGTCGCTCAAAATGAGATCAAACGTCAGGCAGGAATATCCGGCACCAGCAACATCTTCAGCTGCAGTATCTGATCCTTCAGCTGAAGCTTGCGCTTCTTCATGCGCGTCAGCAGCAAGTCATCCCGGTTTGGCAAATCAATCAAACGCACAATAGCCTCGTCGAGATCGCGGTGCTCAATCTCGAGCGCCACCACGCGCGCATGTAGCTGATCAGGGTCGAGTTTCATTAGCAGGCGCTGGCGCGGAAGGTGGCGCAGGCGGTTCAGGCGGTTCAGGTTTGACAGCCTCGATACCAGCTGGCTCAAGCGACGAATCGGTAGCGTCCGGGCTTTCAGCATTACGCGCTTTGCCCGTGATGGGAACCGACTTGGCGCGTTGCTCGGCCGCGCGGCGCTCACGGTCAGCCACCGCACGATCGCGCTCGGCAGCGCGCTCGCGCCGTAATAGCGCATTCGCCTCAACTTCAACCCGCCGTACTGCCTTTGTTGCGCGCCTTTCGCTCTCGCGAAGATCAATCAAACAAGAAGAGGTAAAAAATTGCGCGTAGCACTGCGCACGTTGTCGCGCTACCCGACGCACGATCTCGCTGCGCGCAACCGGAACCAATGCAAGCGCGTCATTGGCGCGGTCGACCGAATCAATCGATTCAGGCGGAAATTGCGTCGCCAGCGCCTGCTCGGCAGCGCCGCTCGGATCAACCGGTTGTGCGACGGCGCTAGCGCAGAGTAATGACCAAACCATCAAGGCAGCCAGTACCGCAAAATTTTTCTTAAGAGCCAAAAAATATCCCGTTCCGTTTAGTCAGCCGCCTGCTTCGCCAGCATAAGCGCCGACTTACGCCGATCACTTTCTTTATACTCACGCGATTGCATCTCAACGATCCGCGAGACCGTACGCTGAAACTCGGTCGCAAAACTGCCCTCGGTGAACAGCAGCTCCGGTCCGACTTCTGCAGACATCAGCAGCTTGATCCGGTGGTCGTACAGCACATCTACCAGCCAGGTAAAGCGCCGCGCCTCAGAAGCCATCTCGGATGACATCTTCGGCACATCCGACAAAATCACCGTATTAAAACGACGCGCGATCTCGAGGTAATCATTCTGAGAACGTGCGGTACCACATAGTGTCGCAAAATCAAACCATACCACCCCACCCGCGCGCCGAATGCACAAAACATCCCGCGATTCTATCCTGATCTTGGGATCATCCTCAGCCGCGCCGGCAAGGTCGGAGAAAGCATGTAGCAATGCCTCTGTTGCCGCTGCACCCAACGGCGCGTGGTAGGCCGAGACCTGCTCCAAGATGCGCTTTCGGTAGTCGGTTCCGGCGTCGACATTCAGGATATCGAGCTTGTCTTTGAGCAGCGCGATCGCCGGTAACATCCGGTCGCGATACAAGCCATCGGGATACAGCGTGTCTGGCGCGTAATTTGAGGTCATCACGAACGACACGCCATGATCAAACAAGGGCTGCAGCAGGTTGTACAGAATCATCGCATCGGCGATGTCAGAGACATGGAATTCATCAAAACAAATCAGACGGTAGCGCTGCGCAATCTGCTCTGCGACCACCTGCAAAGGATCTTCCACATCTTTTTGCTCATCCAGCGCGTGGTGCACCTCACGCATGAATTCGTGAAAGTGCACACGGGTCTTGCGCTGAACCGGTACGACCGCATGAAAACAATCCATCAGGAACGACTTGCCACGACCAACCCCACCCCAGAGGTAAACACCGCGCGGAATATCAGGATGATGCAGCAGCTTGGTCAAGCGTGTTGCGCGCTTGGAGCGATAGGCCACCCATTCATCGTACAAATGCTGAAGCCGATCGACCGCAGCGCGCTGCGAAGGATCCGCGCGATAGCCACGCTCGGCTAGCGCTAGCTCGTAGTACTCGATCACATTCATTGCGCGTCGCCCGTTGGGGTCAAATCAACCGTGATTTGCGCAGGGTAGCGCTGCTTGCTCGAGCCCAAAGGAAAACCAAACCCCATCGACACCCCAACGCCGCTGGTACTGCCGAAGCTGCCGCCGCCCACACCAACGCTGACCCGCGTGCCGCTATTGGAGATAGCACTCAAAGGTAGTCGGTAGATTACTTCCGAGGATCGATAACCCGGGTGATGACACACGACGCGCAAGTCACCGCTGGGCTCACCGATTATCACCGTGCCCGGCGTTGTCACTTGCCAGCTTCCCGAGAGATTACTCACTACGCATGCGGCTCCAGAGAGCGGCTTGCCCTGAGCCGAGGACACGACATGTAGCTGACCCGCAGGCGGCGAGGGCTGCGTGGCGCAGCCCACCAATGCCATGACTAACGCTGTCAGTAAACCGACCCGGTGCATGCCAGTGCTTTCATGCGCCCGGTAGTGTGTGCGCCGCACGGGCATGGGCTTAGAAATTAAGAGCGCGCTTATCTACCGCGAGCGCAGCTTCTTTGGTAGCCTCGGATAGCGTGGGGTGTGCGTGGCAAATGCGCGCAATATCCTCGGCCGAGGCGCGAAACTCCATCGCCACCACCGCTTCCGATATCAACTCAGAGGCCATCGGACCGACAATGTGTACACCCAAAATTTCATCCGTGTGCGCATCAGCAAGGAATTTCACCAAACCGGATGTGTCGCCCAGTGCGCGGGCACGGCCATTCGCCATGAAAGGAAAACTACCCGCCTTATAGGCAACGCCAGACGCTTTGAGTTGCTGCTCTGTCTTACCCACCCAAGCGATTTCGGGCGAGGTGTAGATGACCCAGGGAATCGTGTCAAAGTTGACGTGACCATGCTGACCGGCGATACGCTCGGCGACAGCCACGCCCTCCTCCTCGGCCTTGTGCGCCAGCATCGGGCCCCGTACGACATCACCCACCGCCCAGACATTGGGCAAATTGGTTTTGCAATGCTCATCCACTGCAATGAAGCCGCGATCATCAAGTTTCAAGCCGACCGCATCGGCATGCAACCCATCGGTATTCGGTACACGACCAATCGAGACAATCAGCTTATCTACCTCAAGTACCTGCGCTGCCCCACTGGCGTTGGTGTACTCAACATGCACACCTTTACCGGTTTTGATTGTGCCGATCTTCACACCCAGCTCAATCGCCAGACCTTGTTTGACAAACAGCTTATGCGCCTCACTCGCGACGGACTCATCAGCCGCACCAAGAAAAGTTGGCAGTGCCTCAAGAATCGTTACCTCGGCACCAAGCCGACGCCAGACGCTACCCATCTCCAGCCCAATCACACCAGCGCCAATCACGCCGAGTTTTTTTGGCACGCTGGCTATGTCAAGCGCGCCGGTATTCGACAAGATCAACTGCTCATCAAATGGCAGGTCAGGAAAGGTACGCGGATTCGAACCGGTTGCGACGATGATGTGCTTGCCGGTCACCGAATCGTTTGCGGGTGCTGATATCGCAATCTCATAAGCACCTGCATCAGCGTTAACGAATGAAGCTCGGCCATGCAAAAACGTAACCTTGTTCTTCTTGAACAGGTACTGGATGCCGTCGTTGTTTTGCTTGACCACAGTGTCTTTGCGACCGAGCATCTGCGCAAGGTTGAGCTTGACACCTTTGACCTCGACACCATGCTCGGCAAGCCCGTGCTGCACATGCTCGAAATGCTCCGAGGATTGCAGCATGGCTTTGGATGGAATACAGCCCACGTTGGTGCAAGTTCCGCCCAGTGCCGGACCACCTTTCGCGTTCTGCCAGGCATCGACACACGCTACCGACATGCCCAACTGCGCCGCACGAATCGCAGCGATGTATCCGCCCGGGCCGCCACCGATCACGACCACATCAAAATGCTTAGCCATGGCCGCCCCTTACAGATCAAGCAACAGACGCGCCGGATCTTCCAGTGCCTCTTTCATCGCGACCAGACCAAGCACTGCTTCACGACCATCAATAATGCGGTGGTCATACGATAGCGCCAGATAGTTCATGGGACGAATAACGATTTGTCCGTCTTCCACCACCGCACGCTCTTTGGTAGCGTGTACACCGAGAATCGCCGACTGCGGTGGGTTGATGATCGGCGTCGATAGCATCGAACCAAATACGCCGCCATTCGAGATAGAGAACGTACCACCCGACAGTTCGTCGAGCGTGAGCTTGCCGTCCTTGGCTTTGGTACCGAATTCGCCGATCTTTTTCTCAATGTCCGCAATCGACATCTGATCGACATTGCGCAGAATCGGCACCACCAGGCCGCGTGGTGAGCCAACCGCGATACCCACATCAAAATAGCCGTGGTAAACAATATCGTTACCATCCACCGACGAGTTCAGAATCGGGTATTTCTTCAGCGCTGCAACAGCGGCTTTCACAAAGAACGACATGAAACCCAGTTTTACGCCATGCTCTTTTTCAAATTTGTCTTTGTACTTATTCCGCAGATCCATCACCGGCTGCATATTCACTTCATTGAAGGTGGTGAGGATGGCGTTCGTCGCTTGCGACTCGAGCAAGCGCTCGGCAATACGCGCACGCAAACGGCTCATGGGTACACGCTGCGCCGGACGATCACCTAAATCCAACCCGATTTGCGCCGGTACTTCGGGCAGTGCGGGGCGTGCAGCGACCGGTGCAGCAGCCGCACTCGTTTTGGGCTGCGACAGCGCCTGGATAACATCACCCTTGGTGATGCGACCATCTTTGCCGGTACCCGTCACTGCGGAGGCGGACATCTGATTTTCTGACAGCATCTTGGCAGCGGCAGGCATCGCAATCGCGCCCGAGGAAACAGCGGCAGCACCAGGCGCACTGGCGGTGCTGGCTGGCGTCACCGCTGACGCGCCGGATGATGTGCTGGATGGTGTGCCGGCTGGCGTGCCTGACGCGCTGGCGGATGCACTCGCTGTCGCAGTGGCTTCTGTGTCGATTTTGGCGATGATCTCGCCCGACACGACGGTGCTGCCATCATCCTTCACAATCTCGACCACCACGCCTTGCGATGGCGCGGGTAGCTCAAGCACGACTTTGTCGGTCTCGATATCGATCAGGTTTTCATCGCGGGCGACTGCTTCGCCCACTTTTTTATGCCAGTTTAATAGCGTCGCTTCGGCGACAGATTCAGATAACTGCGGGACGTGTACTTCAATAATGGCCATTACCTACTCCGTTTCGGGTTTGTCACACAGGCCAGCGGCTTCCACCGACCTGCGGGGTCTTTACTTGGTTAAAACAAAGCCTTTCAGTTTGGAGAACGCGGCATCGATCAATGCTTTTTGCTGTGCGTAGTGTTTGTCATAGTAGCCAACCGCAGGTGACGCTGAAGCCGGCCGACCGGAATAAGCGAGCTTTTGCCCGTCATTCAGGTTCTCGAGAATGTTGTGCTGTATCTGGAACCAGGCGCCTTGGTTTTGCGGTTCGTCTTGCACCCACACCAGCTCAGAAAAATTCGGAAACTTGGCTAATTCAGTCGCCAGTGCCTTGTGCGGGAACGGGTACAGCTGCTCGACACGGATGATCGCCACATCATTCGCGTTGCGTTCTTTACGCGCATTGACCAAGTCATAGTAGACCTTGCCGGAGCATGCCAGCACGCGTTTGACTTTTTTAGCGTCCAGCTTGGTGTCCACTTCGCCGATCACAGTGTGGAACGAGCCTTTCACCAACTCGGAGAGTGGCGATCCAGCGTCCTTGTTTCGTAACAGCGACTTGGGCGTGAAAATCACTAAGGGCTTGCGGAATAAGCGAATCATCTGACGCCGCAGCAAATGGAAAATCTGCGCCGCCGAGGTCGGCTGTACCAACTGCATATTGTTGTCTGCAGCGAGCTGCAAGAAGCGCTCGATACGTGCAGACGAATGCTCCGGCCCCTGCCCTTCATAACCGTGCGGCAGCATCATCACCAAGCCTGAGGCACGGCCCCACTTCACTTCACCGGAACTGATGAACTGATCAATCACTACCTGCGCGCCGTTGGCAAAATCACCGAACTGCGCCTCCCAGATCGTGAGCGTGTTGGGCTCAGCAGTCGAGTAGCCATACTCAAAACCGAGCACTGCCTCTTCTGACAACACTGAGTCAATCACCGTAAAGGGTGCCTGCTGCTCCGATACATGCTGTAGCGGGATATAGTTACCTGCATCCCACTTCTCGCGGTTCTGATCATGCAGCACCGAATGCCGGTGGGTGAAGGTTCCGCGCCCTGCATCCTGACCCGTAATACGCACTGCGTAGCCAGACGACACCAGCGACGCAAACGCCAGATGCTCGCCCATGCCCCAATCCAGATTAATCTCGCCGCGGCCCATCGCGGCACGATCGGCCAACACCTTTTCAACCAAGGGGTGCAGCTTGAAATTTTCAGGCACCGTGGTGATGCGCTCCGAGAGTCGCTTCAACTCGGTTGCCGGTACCGAGGTATCGGCGGCATCCGTCCATTTGCGATTCAGAAAAGGTAACCAGTCAACCGCAAACTTGTTCTTGTAGTTGGAGATAACCGGATCAACAGTCTGCTTACCTTCATCCATCGCCTGACGATAGTCTTTGACCATCTGATCACCGCCATCGGCAGCAATGACGCCTTGCGCCGACAGTTTGTCAGCGTACAGCCTGCGGGTGCCAGGGTGCTGCCCGATTTTTTTGTACATCAGCGGCTGTGTGAGTGCCGGCGTGTCTTGCTCGTTGTGACCCAGTTTTCTGAAGCAGACAATATCAACCACAATATCCTTGTGGAACTGCATACGGAAATCCAACGCGATCTGGGTAGCAAACACAACCGCCTCAGGGTCATCGCCATTCACATGTAATACCGGTGCCTCGATCATCTTGACCACATCCGAGCAGTACAAGGTTGAGCGTGAATCACGCGGATCCGAAGTCGTGAAGCCAATTTGGTTGTTGATAACGATGTGCACCGTGCCGCCAGTGCCGTAGCCACGTGTCTGCGCCAGATTGAGCGTCTCCATCACCACGCCCTGACCCGCGAACGCGGCATCGCCATGCACCTGCACCGCCAATACTTGGTTACCCTGACTATCGCCGCGACGATCCATCCGCGCCTTGCAAGAACCCTCGACTACCGGGTTCACGATTTCAAGGTGAGACGGGTTAAACGCCAGCGACAAGTGCACAGGGCCACCGTCCGTCGAGACATCCGAAGAAAAGCCTTGGTGATATTTGACATCGCCCGCAGGTAAATCATCTGCGTGCTTGCCCTCAAACTCGGCGAATAAATCATGCGGCATCTTGCCGAGAATATTCACCAACACATTCAATCGACCGCGATGCGCCATGCCGATCACAATCTCTTGCACCCCCTGGCTGCCGGCGCGTTGAATCAGCGCATCAAGCGAGGCAATGAAGCTTTCACCGCCCTCCAGCGAAAAACGTTTTTGACCAACGTACTTGGTGTGAAGGTAGCGCTCCAGACCTTCAGCGGCGGTGATTCGATCGAGAATATGCTTCTTCTCTTCAGCACCAAAGCTGCCCGTCGCACGGGTTGCCTCAAGCCGCTCTTGCATCCAGCGCTTCTGAGCGGGGTCGGTTATGTACTGAAATTCCGCGCCAATCGAGCGGCAGTAGGTGTCGCGCAGCGCCTGCAGCAGATCGCGCAGCGATGCTGTCTCAGGACCGAAATAGGTGTTGCTGATGTTAAAGACCGTGTCGAGATCGGCATCGCTGAATCCGTAAAACGGCGGCTCGAGCTCGGGGATATTCGGGCGCTCCTGGCGCTGCAGCGGGTCGAGGTTAGCCCACTGCGTACCCAGAAACCGGTACGCGGCAATCAGCTGCGTCACCGCGACGCGCTTGCGGCCCATCTCTGCATCGGCAGAGGCACTGACGGTCCGAATCGGACCGCGTTTGGCGCGCTCGGCAAATGAGGCGATCACGCTGGCATGCGGCACATCGGGTCGGTCAGAGCCGTCAACCGCTGGCACGTGCTGCATGGCGTCGAAGTACGATCGCCAGTTATCAGGTACTGCGCCGGGGTTCAGGAGATAGGCCTCGTACAGCTCTTCCACGTACGGGGCATTCCCTCCAAACAGATAGGAGTTGGAGAAGTATTGCTGCATCATCGCTGCTCACCTTTCTTCGCGCTTCGCGAAGTAAAAAGCGGGTTAATCAACCCTCCGCACTGCGGCCACACCGCGTTACGGTTTGCAAAAAATTGCGGGAAGGACGTTTCGAATCGCCCGCACGCTCAGCGTGCGAGCGACACCGAAGGTTAACACAATCGAATCAATTCGCAGCACGATGGGCGCGGATTTTTCATCCGTTCCAGCGCGAAAATGTCAGAAGGGACCCAAAAAAAGCGGGCCGAAGCCCGCTCTCGTGTTGACCCTAAAACCGCTGATCAGCGCTTGGCGATGGGCGGCACATCACGCTGCTCTGCGCCGACAAACAGCTGCCGTGGACGGCCAATCTTTTGCTCCGGGTCGGAGATCATTTCCTTCCACTGCGCGATCCAGCCGACGGTGCGCGCCATCGCAAAAATACCGGTAAACAGCGCAACCGGGATGCCAAGCGCCGACTGCACAATACCCGAGTAGAAATCGACGTTGGGGTACAGCTTGCGTGAGACGAAGTAATCATCTTCGAGCGCAATTTTTTCCAGCGCCATCGCCAGCTTGAACAGCGGGTCATTTTGCAGACCCAACTCATTCAGCACCTCGTGGCAGGTCTCGCGCATGAGTTTGGCACGCGGGTCGTAGTTCTTGTACACGCGGTGACCAAAGCCCATCAGTTTGACGTTGGAGTTTTTGTCTTTAACCTTGGCAACGAACTCGCCAATCTTTTCTACACCACCGTCGCGCTGTATGTCGCGCAGCATCTGCAGTGCGGCTTCATTGGCGCCACCGTGCGCCGGGCCCCACAAGCACGCGATGCCTGCTGCGATACAAGCAAAGGGGTTAGCACCCGATGAGCCTGCCAAACGCACAGTGGAGGTTGAAGCGTTTTGCTCGTGATCGGCATGCAGAATCAGAATGCGATCCAGCGCGCGTACCAGCACATCATTAACCTTGTAATCAGCCGCCGGCGTGGCGAACATCATGCGCATGAAATTGGCGCTGTACGACAACTCATTACGTGGATAAACAAACGGCTGCCCAACAGAATATTTATACGCCATCGCCACTAGCGTCGGCATCTTGGCAATCAAGCGGATGGCAGATACATCGCGGTGCTTCGGGTCATTGATATCGAGCGAGTCATGGTAGAACGATGCCAACGCACCGACCGTACCCACCAGCACTGACATCGGATGCGCGTCGCGCCGGAAACCACGGAAGAAAAACTGCATCTGCTCATGCACCATGGTGTGATTAGTCACGGTGGCCTCGAACTGAGATTTTTGCGCCGCGTTCGGCAGCTCACCATGCAGCAGCAAGTAGCAGGTTTCAAGAAAATCACAATTCACGGCAAGCTGTTCGATCGGGTAGCCGCGATACAGCAACTCGCCCTTGTCACCGTCAATGTAGGTAATCGATGAATTACATGCCGCGGTCGACATGAAGCCCGGATCGTAAGTGAACATTCCGGTCGAGCCGTACAGCTTACGAATATCCAACACGTCCGGGCCAATCGAGCCCGAGTACACGGGGAATTCAACCGATGGTGAACCATTCGAAAAAGACAGCATTGCTTTCACATCAGACTGTTTCATGACTTTACTTTCAACTCGAAATAATGGTTAACGGCTAACTACAATCCAACTTTACCGGCTACGCCTGGCGCAAGCGAGCCAGTAACGCCTTCACATTCGGACCAGCAATTGCCTGCTCGGGTTCGGCGCGCCCCAGCAGCAGATCAAGCAAGTCGTTATCGGAGAGATCGAGCAGCTTGGTAAATGCATCGACCTCGGTATCAGTCATATCGATTTCATGCGCATCAAGAAAGCGCGTCAGAATCAGATCGTTTTCCAGCAAGCCACGCCGACTGCGCCACCGCAGCCGCGCGCGCCGAGTCGGATCATCCTGATGCCGCGCCGTGGTCATCGTTACACCGCGCGACGCACCATCAATTCTTTGATCTTGCCAATCGCCTTGTTCGGGTTCAATCCTTTCGGGCAGACATCGACACAATTCATGATCGAGTGGCAACGGAACAGACGGTAAGGGTCTTCCAAATTGTCGAGACGCTCACCGGTCGCTTGGTCACGGCTATCAGCAATGAAGCGATACGCTTGCAGCAAGCCAGCCGGGCCCACGAACTTATCCGGATTCCACCAGAACGATGGACAGGACGTTGAGCAGCACGCGCACAGAATGCATTCATACAAGCCATCGAGCTCTTCACGCTCTTCCGGTGATTGCAGCCGCTCGCGCTCAGGTGGCGGCGTGTCATTGATCAGGAACGGCTTGATCGAGTGATACTGCTTGAAGAAATTCGTCATGTCGACGATCAGGTCGCGGATGACAGGCAAGCCCGGCAAAGGACGCAGCACAATCGGTTGTGTCAGCTCATTCAGATTGGTGGTGCAGGCTAGACCGTTCTTGCCGTTGATGTTCATCGCGTCCGAGCCGCACACTCCCTCACGACAGGAACGACGCAGCGCGAGCGAGTCATCGGCATCCGCCTTAATACGCTGCAAAGCGTCGAGCAGCATCTTGTCGGTGTCTTGTAGCTCGACCGTCAGATCCTGCATATAGGGCTTGGCATCCTTGTCAGGATCGTAGCGATAGATCTGAAATTTGACTGTGCGTGGCATTGGAAATGTCCTGCGATCAGAAAGTACGGGGCTTGGGTTTAAAAGTGTCGACCGTGAGCGGCTTGGTCACCACTGGTTTGTAGTCGAGTCGGTTAGCTTCGGAGAACCACAGTGTGTGTTTCATCCAGTGCTCGTCATCGCGCTGCGGGTGATCGCTGTGCGCGTGCGCGCCACGCGACTCATGACGCGCCGCCGCCGAGTGGATGGTTGCCTTGGCGGTCTCAATCAGATTATCGAGCTCAAGCGCCTCTACCCGCGCGGTGTTGAAAACCTTGGACTTGTCTTTGAACGAGACATGCTTGCGGCGCTCGTCGAGCTCGTCAATCATCGCTACACCCTCATCGAGCAATGCTTGGGTGCGGAACACACCGCAGTGCTGCTGCATCACCCTGCGGATGTCGCTCGCCACCGTCTGCACGCGCTCGCTGCCGGTCGATGCTTCCAGGTGAGCGAGACGCTCAAGCGCACGGTCAGCACCATCAGCCGGCAGCTCTTGGTGGCTTTGCTCTTTCAATTTCGACGCCACAATATGGTTACCCGCTGCACGACCGAATACCAACAGATCGAGCAATGAGTTCGTACCGAGACGGTTGGCACCATGCACCGACACACAGGCGCACTCACCAATCGCATACAGCCCATTAACGATCTCTTGGGTACCGTTCTTGGGCGCGACCACCTGACCGTGAATATTGGTTGGAATGCCGCCCATCTGATAATGGATCGTCGGCACTACCGGAATAGGCTCTTTGGTCGCATCGACGTTGGCAAACTTGTGGCCGATTTCCAGAATCGATGGCAGACGCTTTCGGATGGTGTCAGCACCGATGTGGCGCAGATCAAGCAGCACATGGTCTTTATTGGGACCGCAACCACGCCCTTCCTTGATCTCTTGATCCATCGAGCGCGATACAAAATCGCGCGGCGCAAGGTCTTTCAGCGTCGGCGCGTAGCGTTCCATGAAACGCTCGCCGTTGCTATTGATCAGAATACCGCCCTCACCGCGCACGCCCTCGGTAATCAGCACACCGGCCCCAGCAACACCGGTCGGGTGAAACTGCCAAAACTCCATGTCTTCGAGCGGCAATCCGGCGCGCGCTGCCATGCCCATGCCGTCGCCGGTGTTGATGAAGGCATTGGTGGATGCGGCCCAGATACGGCCGGCACCACCCGTCGCAAACACCGTGGTCTTCGCCTCAAGAATAGCCACCTCACCGGTTTCCATTTCCAGCGCAACCACACCGAGTACATCGCCCTCCTGATTGCTGATCAGGTCCAGCGCCATCCACTCAACAAAGAAATGCGTTTTGGCACGGACGTTGCGCTGGTAGAGCGTATGCAGCATCGCGTGGCCGGTACGGTCGGCAGCGGCACACGCGCGTTGTACTGGCTTTTCACCAAAATTTGCAGTGTGACCGCCGAACGGCCGCTGATAGATGGTGCCGTCCGGGTTGCGGTCGAACGGCATACCGAAGTGCTCCATCTCGTACACCACCTTCGGCGCCTCGCGACACATAAACTCGATCGCGTCCTGGTCGCCCAAGTAGTCGGAGCCCTTGACGGTATCGAACATATGCCAGTACCAGCTATCTTCTGACATATTGCCAAGCGATGCGCCAACGCCGCCTTGCGCCGCCACAGTGTGAGAGCGCGTCGGAAATACTTTCGACAGCACCGCAACCGAGAGACCCGCCTCAGCCAGTTGAAGTGAGGCACGCATACCGGAGCCGCCCGCCCCAACCACAATCGCATCGAAACGACGACGCGCGACGGAAGATTTAATGGCAGCCACGATCACACTCTCCAAAGAATCTGTACGGTCCAGCCAGCGCAACCGAGTAACCAAAGAATGGTGAACACTTGCAGCGCAAGCCGTATACCGACTGGCTTGACGTAGTCCATCCAGATATCACGCACACCAACCCAGACGTGGTAGTACAACGCAAGAAAAGTGACAAACGCCAAAATCTTGAACCACTGCTGCGCGAAGAGTCCCGCCCAGCCCTCGTAGCTGAAATCGGAGGCACCGAAAAACAAGACCAGCGTGACGATCGTAAAAACCGCCATCACAACGGCTGTCACGCGTTGCGCAAGCCAATCACGTAAGCCGTAGTGCGCGCCAACCACCAAACGCTTCGGACCGATATGGTTATTCGCCATCAGATGACTCCGAATAATTTGATTGCCACCAGCAGCGTCAGCAGCCCGCTGATCACCAGCACGGCTCTTGCCGATTTGACCGACTCATGCTTGGCCAGACCGATGTGCATATCCATCACCAGATGCCGAATGCCGGCACAGAAGTGATGCAGATAAGCCCAGCTCACCGCGAGTATCGATAACTTCACCAACGGGTGGCTGACGTAGCCTTTGAGGAACTCGAACGAGATCTCGGAGGTGATCGATTTATCAAACAAGAACAGCACAAACGGCAGCAGCAAGAACATCAGCGCGCCACTAATGCGGTGCAAGATCGACACCATGCCCGAAGCGGGCAAACGGTAGCGAATAATCTGTGTCACGTGGATGTTGGTAAAGCGTCGGCGCGCTACGGCATCGGGCATGGGGTTTGTCTCCAGCGTTTCAGGCTGATGGATTGTCAGCGTATTTGTCAAACTTTCCGAATTTTATCTGGGTCGAACTCTCAGCGCCCATCCCACCTCGAAATGATCGATGCCAGCTTGCTAACATGATTACGCGCGCTCAGCTCAACTCGTTGTGGTAGTGGTGCTCGGCGGTGAGGTAAATCGCGCGTCGCAGCTCTACCGGGCGCTCGCCATAGGTGAATGCCACTCGCTCAACGCTCAGCACTGGCGTGCCGGTAGCGACATGAAGCGTGGCAGCCACGACGTCGTCGGCCAAAGCCGCCTTCAGTTTCTCTGTCGCGTGAATCATCTGGGTACCGAACTCGGTCTCGAACAAACCGTACATCGGCCCTTTATACTCAGCCAGCCGCTCGGCAGTCAGACCTTTGAACAGCGCGCCGGGTAGCCAGATCTCTTCCAAAATAATCGGCACACTTTCAAAAGACTGCACGCGCTTGATATACACCACCGAGTCGCCCGCTTTGACGTCGAGCGCGCGCGCTACCTCGGCAGGACTGCGCAATCGCTTGACTTCGATGATCCGGTTTTCGGCTTGGTGCGCGTCGCCATTGTCAGGCATCAATTTCAAAAAACGAAACTGCACCTTGGCCTCGTGATGGGTAGCGACGAAGGTTCCCTTACCTTGGCGCCGCACGACGAGGTTTTCTGCTGAAAGCTCGTCAATCGCTTTTCTGACCGTGCCCTGGCTCACCTTGTAACGCAACGCGAGCTCGACTTCGCTAGGAATCAACTCGCCGGGCTTCCACTCGCCCGATTGCAAACTTTGCAATATCAAGGCTTTGATTTGCTGATAGAGGGGGCTAAAAGTAGGCGAAGCCAGCCCGCTGCCGGCACTCGCCGCCGGCACGCTTGGAAGCGGTGGGATCAGGGTCTGGCTCATGGCGCGCCATTTCACCACAGACATTGCCTATCGTCCAGAACATTAATGAGTATGATGTCTTATATAAGATATAAGAGATAGATTGACAGCATCATAATGCCCCCCTAAACTCTTCGCCATGTTTTCGGGCGTTGCAGCCCCTGCCCGCGCAACACGTTTTGCTCTACTCACCACTCCGGAGAAACACCATGTCAAAAACTCCCATGCGCGTGGCCGTGACTGGCGCCGCGGGTCAAATCGGCTATTCCCTGCTGTTCCGTATAGCTAATGGCGATATGCTCGGCAAGGACCAACCCGTCATTCTTCAGCTACTTGAGATCCCCGATGAGAAGGCTCAGAAAGCCCTGAAAGGCGTGATGATGGAAGTCGACGACTGCGCCTTTCCGCTACTCGCGGGTATGACAGCCCATGCCGACCCAATGACCGCCTTCAAGGATGCGGATGTCGCGCTGCTGGTGGGTGCGCGTCCACGCGGCCCCGGCATGGAGCGCAAGGATTTACTGGAAGCGAACGCACAGATTTTCACCGTGCAGGGCAAAGCGCTGGATGCAGTCGCCTCACGCAATGTAAAGGTGCTCGTGGTCGGCAATCCGGCCAACACCAATGCCTACATCGCGATGAAGTCCGCACCAAGCCTGCCAGCGAAAAACTTTACCGCCATGCTGCGCCTTGATCACAACCGCGCGCTATCGCAAATCGCTACCAAAACCGGTAAGCCAGTGGCATCGATTGAAAAGCTGTGCGTGTGGGGCAACCATTCGCCCACCATGTACGCCGACTACCGCTTTGCCACCATTGACGGTCACTCGGTCAAGCAGATGATCAATGACGACGTATGGAACAAAGATGTCTTCCTGCCAACCGTTGGCAAACGCGGCGCTGCGATCATCGAGGCACGCGGATTGTCCTCGGCGGCGTCGGCGGCAAATGCAGCGATTGATCATGTGCGTGACTGGGTACTCGGCACCCACGGCAAATGGACCACCATGGGTATTCCGTCTGACGGCTCGTATGGCATCCCCGAGGGCATGATGTTTGGCTTTCCGGTCACTACCGACCATGGCGAGTACCATATCGTGCAAGGGCTTGAGATCGATGCTTTTTCGCAGGAACGCATAGCACTCACCCTCAAAGAACTGCAGGAGGAACGCGATGGCGTGAAGCACCTGCTGCCTTAGGCACTGCAGATAGCGCAGCACCCAACCGCAGCGAAAAGGTAGTCGCCGGCCAGATACCGGTAACATGCGGTAACGGATAAATTGAAGTAAGCGCCTGCCGGCGAGTTCGATACGTCGGCTGGCAAAACACTAGGCGCCGCTGTCATCATCGTAAGGCGCTTGTTCAGATTCAACCGACTGCGTAGGAGGTTGTATGGCGAACCGTTTCTTCCTGGTGCTGTGTGCTTGCCTGCTTTGGGCGAGTCAGGCGTATGGGTCTACCGCTGACTTGATGTGCGAGCGTTCCCAACCCGTATTGGTGGGTGGCGATGTCGCCATCGATAACGTCATCGAACTTGTCTGGCGCGGAAGAAGCTACCGTATGCAGCGCGTGGGCACCACCACCGGGGTGCAGCGCTTCGAAGACCCGATCAGCCGACTGATATGGATCAGCACACCGAGCAAATCCATGTTGCTTGATGGCGGTAAGGGCGAGCCCATTGTCAGCGAATGCAGATTGCTTTCAAGCGGCAGCGCTCTCCGCTGAACGGTATCGATAGCCTACGCATCGGCACGACGCACAGCGTATGCGCTCAACATGAACATTGACTTTAACAGGCTGGATGACAGGCCGAAGGCCATTTGAAATTTAGGAGAATACATGTCGCACAATACGCTGGATACGCTCAAAGAATTTACTATTTCCGGCTCACGCAAAGGGCAACTACACTCGCTACCGGCACTGCAAAAAAAGCTTGGCGTAAACATCGCCCGCTTGCCGGTTTCAATTCGTATCGTTCTTGAATCTGTGCTGCGTAATTGCGATGGCAAAAAAGTCACCGAGGCGCATGTGCGTCAGTTGGCGAACTGGAAGCCCAAGGCAGATCGCACCGACGAAATCCCGTTTGTCGTAGCACGTGTTGTGCTGCAAGACTTTACCGGCGTGCCTTTGCTGGCTGACCTCGCTGCGATGCGCGGTGTCGCATCCAAGATGGGTAAAAACCCGAAGAATATCGAGCCGCTGGTGCCGGTCGATTTGGTGGTGGATCACTCGGTACAGATCGACCACTTCCGCGATAAGAACGCGCTTGATCTGAACATGAAACTGGAGTTTCAGCGCAATAACGAGCGCTACCAGTTTATGAAATGGGGCATGCAGGCATTCGACACCTTTGGCGTTGTACCACCCGGCTTTGGCATCGTGCACCAAGTTAACCTCGAGTACCTTGCGCGTGGCGTACATCACAAAGACGGTGTGTACTACCCGGATACCTTGGTCGGTACGGATTCGCACACCACCATGATCAACGGCATTGGCGTCGTTGGCTGGGGCGTGGGTGGTATCGAGGCAGAAGCTGGCATGCTCGGTCAACCGGTCTACTTCCTCACACCTGATGTGGTGGGGGTGAACCTGACAGGCGTATTGCGCGAAGGCGTCACCGCAACCGATCTGGTGCTCACCATCACCGAGATGCTGCGCAAAGAAAAAGTGGTCGGCAAGTTTGTCGAGTTCTTTGGCGAAGGCACTGCCTCGCTCTCGCTCACTGATCGCGCCACCATCGCCAACATGGCGCCCGAGTATGGCGCAACCATGGGCTTTTTCCCGGTTGATGAAGCAACGATTGATTATTTCCACGGTACCGGCCGCACCGCTGCTGAGATTGACGCGTTCGAGGCTTACTTCAAAGCGCAAAACCTGTTCGGCATCCCGAAAAAAGGCCAGATCGATTACACCAAAGAGCTCACGCTTGACCTGTCCAAGGTAGCTCCCTCACTGGCCGGGCCAAAGCGCCCGCAAGACCGAATCGAAATTGGTCATGTCAAAGACACCTTTAAAGATTTGTTCGCCAAGCCGGTGGCAGACAATGGTTTCAACAAAAAGCCTGAAGATCTGGATGCCAGCTACAGCACCAGCGACGGCGTCAGTTTGCGCAACGGTGATGTATTAATCGCCGCGATTACCTCATGCACCAACACCTCGAATCCGAGTGTGCTATTAGCCGCTGGTCTGCTTGCTAAAAAAGCGGTAACGCTCGGCTTAACTGTACCGAAGCACATCAAGACTTCGCTTGCCCCCGGCTCCCGCGTTGTCACGCAATACCTCGAGGCCGCTGGCTTGCTGCCCTACCTTGAAGAACTGGGTTTCGGTGTCACCGCTTACGGTTGCACTACCTGCATTGGTAACGCCGGCGATCTCACGCCAGCGATGAATGAAGCCATCGTAAAAAATGATGTGGTTGCTGCTGCGGTGTTATCGGGTAACCGAAATTTCGAGGCGCGCATTCATCCAAACATTCGTGCCAACTTCCTTGCCTCGCCACCGCTGGTAGTGACATATGCCATCGCGGGTAATGTCACGGTTGATCTGATGACGCAACCGCTCGGCAAAGACGCTAAAGGCCGTGACATCTACATCGGCGATATCTGGCCTAGCTCGGAAGAAATTAACAAGCTGATGAAGCACGCGATGAACGCCAACACGTTCAAGCGCAACTACGCCGACGTCAAAGGCGCTCCCGGTAAATTGTGGGAGCAGATTCAAGGCGTGGCCGAGGGCCAGGTGTATAACTGGCCAAAGTCTACCTATATCGCCGAGCCGCCGTTCTTCCAGGAATTTGCGATGCAACCCAAGGCGGCCGCGACCGGCATTTCCGGCGCGCGTGCACTCGGGGTGTTTGGTGACTCGATTACCACCGATCACATCTCACCTGCTGGCTCGATCAAAGACAGCAGCCCGGCGGGCAAATGGTTGATCGAACACGGTGTGTTGAAGGCAGACTTCAACTCGTATGGCTCTCGCCGCGGTAACCATGAAATCATGATGCGCGGAACCTTCGCCAATGTCCGCATCAAAAACCTGATGATCCCGGCCAAACAAGACGGCTCGCGCGTTGAGGGTGGCATCACCATTCACCAGCCGAGTGGCGAGCAGATGTCGATCTATGACGCTGCCATGAAGTACATCCACGATGATGTTCCCACCATGGTGTTTGCGGGCGAAGAGTACGGTACCGGATCGTCACGCGACTGGGCAGCGAAAGGCACCCAACTGCTTGGCGTTAAAGCAGTGGTGGCACGCTCGTTCGAACGTATTCACCGCTCCAACTTGGTCGGCATGGGTGTGCTGCCGCTGCAGTTTATCGGCAGCGACAGTGTGCAATCGCTCAACATCACGGGCGAGGAACGCTTCGATCTGATCGGTCTCGAGCATGACATCAAACCGCAGCAAAACGTAACGCTGGTGATTCATCATGCCAACGGTCAGACGCAGCAGGTGAAGCTGCTGCTGCGCATTGATACGCCGATCGAGGTTGACTACTATCACCACGGCGGTATCTTGCCTTTCGTGCTGCGTCAGTTGCTGGCAGCCTGAAGCGAACAACCAAACAGAGCAAACAACCGGAGACAAACTGATGTGGAAAATGCTTGTAGCGTTTGTGATTTTCGCGGCAGTTGCGTTAGCCGCTGTGTTCAACATGGGGGACAAAGCAAGCCTGCAGGGCGAAGCCGGTGGGCATGGGGATTCACACAGCCAATCGCCTGCTGCAAACGCATCAGCGGCACCGGCGGCACCAGCAGCAGCACCGGCGGCGACTGATGCGCCAGCCGCGCCTGCCAGCGCCGATCCAGAAAAAAATAGCCCTCAAAGCTTGCGATCGGACAGCCCGCTTCGGCGGGCTTTTGTTTTGTCATCGCAATCGCTGACGCATCC
>VGHX01000015.1 GCA_016868055.1 Betaproteobacteria bacterium | reverse complement strand
TCTGCCTCCTAGTTCATTTAATAAAGGGCAGCAGCAAACTGTTTGCCAAATTCTCAGTAATTTCAGATTGAGTTCGCTGTAAACAACGAGTTACGGGCGATCGGAAATTACTTGCTAAGTTGTTTGCGGCTACTTGTATTTATGGCGGGTGTGTGGTTGATTCACCACGGCCAAAAAATCAGTAACCCGGAGCGAGGGAGTGGTTCAGCAGTCAAGAGGCAATAGATCATCAGACGAATTCAGCCGAATCGCCTGAGTAGCCCAGTGCTAAATCCTCTGAGGAGCTTGGAATTGAGTTGGGGAAAAATGAGGGCGTCATCGGCCCTGAAGGAATGCGTAGCCCGCGATTTAAGCAACGCTTGGCATCAATACCACCCTGGGTGGCAAGTCAAAAGGTGAATTTCGCAGCGGCGACGGATTACTGAATTAATGGAATTATCGCGTGCTCGATCTCATCAGGCGTCGTCGTCGGGGCATGCCGAGACACAACCCGCCCTTCACGATCCAACAAGAATTTGGTGAAGTTCCACTTTATCATCTCACTACCCAGCAAGCCCGGCGCTTCGCGTTTCAAGTAAACAAACAAGGGGTGCGATTGCGTGCCGTTGACATCTACTTTGGCAAACATCGGGAAGCTCACGCCATAGTTCTTTTCACAAAAATCCGCGATGTCGGTTTCATTGCCCGGTTCTTGGGCGCCAAACTGGTTACATGGGAAGCCCAGTACAACCAAGCCCTGCTCTTTGTGTTTGCGATAGAGCGCTTCGAGCCCGGCATATTGCGGTGTGAAACCGCAGCGGCTGGCTGTATTGACGATGAGAAGTACCTTGTTGCGGTAATCGGCTAAAGTGGCCTTGCCGCCCTCAATTGTTTCCAGGGGAATGTCGTACAAGTCAGTCATTGGTATCTCTGGCTGGTATGGGGAATGCCTCGATCCTAGCAGTTTGCAGCCGAGGCTGCCGAGCCTTGGGTGAGTGATAATGCGGCTGTATGTCCATCGCTGAAAACATCACCAAAGTCCGCCAAACCATGGATCGCGCTGCTGCAGAGCACGGCCGTGATCCGACCTCGGTACGGCTGCTGGCTGTTTCCAAGACATTTGCTGCCGAAGCGGTGATTCAGGCCGCTGATAGCGGCCAAATCGCTTTTGGTGAGAACTACCTGCAAGAGGCGATCGACAAGCAGCAAGCAGTGCATTCACTTCGGCCTGATCTGTCGCTGGAATGGCATTTTATCGGGCCGATCCAAAGTAATAAAACACGCCCGATCGCCGAGCACTTCGCCTGGGTGCATGCGCTCGACCGGGAGAAAATCGCGCGCCGCTTGTCCGAGCAGCGGCCGCAAGATTTACCGCCGCTGAATGTGTGCCTTCAAGTGAACGTCAGCGGTGAGGACAGCAAAAGTGGCGTTGCGCCGGCCGAGGTGTTGGCACTGGCGCAGGTGGTCACAATCCTACCGGGCCTGAGCCTTCGAGGGCTGATGGCGATACCGGAGCCTGCCGATGATTTTGAGAGCCAGCGTAAGCCCTTCGCCCTATTACGCGCCCTGCAGCAGCAGCTGACCGAAGCAGGTATTCCCACGGATACCTTGTCGATGGGCATGAGCGCGGATATGCATGCTGCAATCGCGGAGGGGGCGACCATCGTACGCATCGGCACGTCGATTTTTGGAAAGAGAGATTATGCAAACTGAGTTAAAGATGGCTTTTATCGGTGGCGGCAACATGGCGCAGGCGTTAATCGGTGGCCTCGCCGGAAAGCTCGTGCCAGCCAGCCATATCCATGTCGTCGATGTGATGCCAGACACGCTGGGCCGGGTGCATGAGCGTTTCGGTGCTACGACGGCGACCGAGCCGACGGATGCGCTGACTGGCTGCGATGTGATTGTGCTTGCGGTCAAACCGCAGCAGCTTCGCGAGGTCGTTGTCACCCTCAAGCCTTTTTTGAATTCACAACTGGTGTTGTCGATTGCCGCAGGTATTCGCGCGGCCGATATTTCACGCTGGCTGGGCGGGCATCAGGCGATTGTGCGCACCATGCCGAACACGCCAGCCCTGATTGGGCGAGGTATTACAGGTGCGTACGCCATGTCAGGTGTGTCCGATTTGCAAAGGCAAAATGCCGATGCGTTGTTGCGCGCCGTCGGCGAGACGGTGTGGGTTAGGGATGAGTCGCAGATTGATGCAGTGACCGCGATCTCCGGCAGCGGGCCAGCCTATGTGTTTTACTTTATCGGAGCGATGCAGCAGGCGGCAACCGAGTTGGGACTTAGTGCTGACCAAGGCAGGCAGTTAGCCCAAGCGACTTTCGCCGGTGCTGCAGCATTGGCCAGTCAGTCGGATGAGCCTGTGTCGATATTACGCGAGCGCGTAACGTCTAAAGGGGGAACCACGTATGCTGCGCTGACTTCGATGGAAGCGAGCGGTGTAAAGGCGGCGCTGGTCAAAGCGCTTCACGCAGCGGCAGATCGTGGTCGGGAATTAGGCGCGGCAAAGACTAGATAGGTGAATGAATGATGTAGTTCTTGAACGAATTATCAATTATCGCCAAACATAGATCGTCAGTCGTCAGTCGTCAGTCGTCAGTCGTCAGTCGTCAGTCGTCAGTCGTCAGTCGTCAGTCTTCAGTCTTCAGTCTTCAGTCGTGGATAGTTGACGCCTGAAGAAGCCATTCTTCATTGAATTAGCTTTGACAGAGCTCACATAATTTCAAGACTTCCCAGATTATTTTTACTTGATCCGGCGTGATGGCTGTGCAGCTTGATAGCGAGCCGCAAATCATTCATGGAGTCAGCGTGTCGCAGTGCTTGGTCTATGCTAATTCGATCGGCTTGAATCAGATCAAATAGTGCCTGGTCAAAGGTTTGCATACCCAGCTCTCTTGATTTTTTCATTATTTCTTTGATCTCGTGAATGTGTCCCTTGCAGATCAAATCGGCGATTGGCGGTGAGCCAAGCAAGATCTCGGCCGCCGCGCATCGGTCCGTACCGGATTTTAAGGGTACCAGTCGTTGTGAGATGAGTGCGCGAAGATTAAGTGATAAATCCATCAGCAGTGGTGCTCTGCGCTCTTCAGGAAAAAAATTAACGATGCGCTCGAGCGCCTGATTACTGTTATTGGCATGTAGCATTGCCAGGCAGAGGTGGCCAGTCTCAGCGAAAGCAATCGCATAATCCATGGTTTCCCTGTCACGAATCTCGCCTATCAGGATGACATCGGGTGCCTGACGTAAGGTATTTTTTAGGGCGGTATGCCAGTCAGGTGTATCGGTACCAACCTCGCGCTGCGTGATGATGCAGTTGCGATGTGGATGAACAAATTCGACCGGGTCTTCGATCGTGATGATATGGCCGTGGCTATGTTGGTTACGATGGCCTATCATCGCAGCGAGTGTGGTGGACTTGCCTGATCCGGTAGCGCCAACCATGATGATCAGCCCACGCTTCTGCATCACGATGTCTTTAAGCTGGTCTGGTACGCCAAGCTTATCGAGATCTGGAATCTCGGTGGTGATCGTTCGCACCACCATGCCCACCTTGCCCTGCTGAACAAAGGCAGATACACGAAATCGGCCAATGCTGTCGATGCTGATAGCAAAGTTGCACTCATTGGTCTCTAAAAATTCCTGGCGCTGCCGCTCTGTCATGGTCGACAGTACTAGAGCGCGGCTCAGATCCGATGAGATAATTTGCTGCGAGAGCGGTATGATTTTTCCATCCTGCTTGATCGCTGGCGAGAACTCGGCAGTAATGAACCTATCGGAGCCGCCACACTGCCGCATCGTTGCCAGTAACTGTTGTACGCTTTGCCAGGCTTGCTCGGTGCTCATGGTTCGTGTGTAATTAACCCAAAAAATTTTCCGGCAGCTTTGCCGCAGCACGCGCAACCGCTGGGGTGATACGCTGCCGCCTCACCAAGTCCTGCAGGTTCGCGTCCAGCGTTTGCATGCCAAGTGAGCCGCCGGTTTGAATGGCTGAATACATTTGCGCTACTTTTGCTTCACGAATCAAATTGCGAATTGCAGGTGTGCCCAGCATGATCTCGTGCGCGGCAACGCGGCCATCACCCTCGCGTGTTTTGAGTAGCGTCTGCGATATCACTGCTTGCAATGATTCAGACAACATGGCCCGAACCATTTCTTTTTCCTCGCCCGGAAACACATCAATGATGCGGTCGATTGTCTTGGCAGCCGACACCGTATGAAGCGTGCCGAATACCAAGTGACCTGTCTCGGCCGCAGTTAACGCAAGGCGTATCGTCTCCAGATCTCGAAGCTCACCAACCAGAACAACATCCGGGTCTTCTCGTAGCGCTGAGTGCAGCGCGGACGAGAATGACAGCGTATGCGGTCCGACCTCCCGCTGATTGATCAGGCCTTTTTTTGGGGATGAATGCATTCGATAGGGTCTTCAATCGTGAGTATATGAGCATACTCGTTCTCATTAATATGATTGACCATCGCCGCGAGCGTGGTTGATTTTCCCGAGCCGGTGGGTCCGGTCACTAAAACCAAGCCACGTGGCTTAAGCGCGAGCTCTCCAAAAATAGTTGGAGCACCTAGCTGCTCAAGTGACAAAATCGTCGAGGGGATGGTACGTAGTACTGCAGCGGCGCCACGATTTTGGTTGAAAGCATTCACGCGGAATCGCGCCACACCGGGTAGATCAAAAGAAAAATCAACCTCGAGCGACTCTTCATAGCGTCGACGCAAGCTATCGCTCATTAGCTCATACACCATAGCGTGTACGTCCTTGTGCGACATCGGGGGCACGTTAATACGCCGTACCTCGCCATGCACCCGAATCATGGGAGGAAGACCTGCTGAGAGATGTAAATCAGAGGCTTTGGTTTGTACCGAAAAACTCAGTAGCTCAGAGATGTCCATGGAACAAGCACGCGTTTCGAGAGAGCGCCGACGCCATATGGCGGCGCGCGATTATCTAGCGTGCTCATGCTACTGCTCAAGCAGCAACGAAATTATTAGTCTCAACTGTTGTATTGATGTGGCAGAGAGGTGCTCTACCGCGCTAGCCAAGAACAATACCGATGAAGACAGCCGCGCCTAGCCAGTTATTGTGTCGAAACGCTGCGAAGCAACGGAGTCGATCTCGATCACGAATCAGCAGGTAGTGATAAGCAGCAATCAGCGCTGCGACCACTAATCCCAGATAGAACAGTGCGCCGAGTTGATAGTGGTATCCAACCAGCCCGACCAGTAGTAAATGAATGCCGTAGCAGAGCATCACTGCGATGACATCAAAGCGTCCGAAAGTAATAGCGGAAGTTCGGATACCGATTACTACATCATCATCGCGATCGACCATCGCATACTCAGTGTCATAGGCCAATGCCCAAAACACATTAGCAATCAGGAGTATCCAGGCCTCTGCCGGCACAGCGTCTTGTACTGCGGCGTACGCCATTGGAATCCCGAAACCGAAGGCAATTCCCAGATAAGCCTGCGGAAGCGCGAAGAAGCGTTTGAAATAGGGGTAAGTGCCTGCAACAATAACGGCCAACAGTGACAGCTGTTTGGTGAGCACATTGAGCGGCAATATCAGGGCATAAGAAACCAACGCGAGCAGAACGGCAACGGCAATTGCCTCGCGTGCGCTGATCTGGCCCGAGGTTAGCGGCCGCTCGGCAGTGCGTTTGACATGACGGTCAAAGTCGCGGTCGGCAAAATCATTGATAGCGCAGCCAGCTGACCGCATCAGCACGGTGCCGATGCTGAAAATAATCAGTAGCATCGGGTCGGGTTGCCCGTTCGATGCCAGCCATAGGGCAGATAGTGTCGGCCACAGTAGCAGCAGACTGCCAATCGGCTTATCAAGACGGACTAACCGCGCGTACAGCTGGAGTTTGTGTAGAGCAGGATGGGGCGTGTGCATGGACGCTAGTGTAGCGCGCCGCAGAATTGCGTAGACCTGATTACCCAGCGAGATGCGCGTCGGGTAGCATCGTCACACCGTTCAACGCACAAGCGAGTACGGTGCGGCGAACAGCATCAATCGCGCCCTGACGCGTGAAGCTTTTGCGCCAGGCGATGACGACACGACGTGAGGGTGGCGGATTATCGAAGGGCAGATAGCGCAGCATATCTTTGGCGCTAATGCTCGAGGGAACTGATGCCTTCGGAAGCACGGTAATACCGATGCCAGACGCCACCATGTGACGGATGGTCTCTAGCGACGATCCTTCGAAGGTACGGGCGATACCGCTGCCCGATGTCGAGTAACGCGACATCTCCGGGCAGACCTCGAGCACCTGATCGCGGAAGCAGTGGCCTGCGCCGAGCATCAGCATGGTCTCGTTTTTTAATTCCTCTGCGCTGACACTCGAGCGTTCACACCAGTGATGATTGCGCGGCACTGCCACCATGAAGGGTTCGTCGTACAGCGCTTGTACCATCAGCCCTTGGTCATTGAATGGTAGCGCCATGATGGCCGCGTCCAGCTCACCGGAACGAAGTAATTCAAGCAGCTTGACCGTGAAATTTTCTTGAAGTACCAGCGGCATCTGCGGCACTTGCTCGATCAGTTTGGGTACCAGCTGCGGTAGTAGGTAGGGAGCGATGGTGTAGATCACGCCTACACGTAGCGGTCCGACCAGCGGGTCCTTGTTCTGGTTAGCGATATTTTTGATAAAGGAAGTTTGCTCAAGCACATGCTCGGCCTGCGCAATAATTTGTGTGCCAATCTGCGTGACTGTTACCTCAGAGCTGCCACGCTCGAAAATAGCCACGCCCAGTTCGTCTTCCAGTTTCTTGATTGCTACCGACAGTGTCGGCTGGGCCACGAAGCAGGCCTCGGCAGCGCGACCGAAATGCTTTTCCCGTGCTACTGCGACAATGTATTTCAGTTCAGTCAATGTCATACTGATGAGTGTCGCATAAATGGATACGAACGTGCTGAAGATAATAATGATTTAGGCACGCAGAAAATCTTCTCGCGCGCCCAGCCAGCGCGCCAAATGCGCCTCGGCTACCGCCGGCTGCTGCGCCAGTAGCGACGTTGCCAGGTCGCGCGCGTGTTCAACCAGCCACTGATCTTTCTCCAGGTCCGCAAAGCGCAGCATGGCCTGACCTGACTGGCGTGCGCCAAGGAACTCACCCGGTCCGCGGATCTCGAGATCACGTCTGGCAATCTCGAAGCCATCGCTGCTTTCACGCATGATCGTCAGACGCTGTTGTGCTACCGGCCCAAGTGGCCCCTGAAACAGCAGCAGGCAGACGCTGGCCGCCGCGCCGCGCCCGACGCGGCCGCGTAGCTGATGCAGCTGGGATAGCCCGAAACGCTCTGCATGTTCAATCACCATCAACGAGGCGTTGGGCACGTCGACCCCGACTTCAATCACGGTAGTCGCCACCAGCACATGGATTTCGCCCTTTGCAAACGCATCCATCGTGGCCTGCTTCTCCGCTGGCTTGAGTCGTCCATGCACCAGACCGACTCGCAGGTCGGGTAGTGCGGCCGAGAGCAGTGCGTGCGTATCGGTTGCAGTTTGTAGTTGCAGCGCCTCGGATTCCTCGATCAGTGGGCAGACCCAGTACACCTGACGACCTTCAAGCGCCGCGGCGTGCACACGCTGTATCACCTCATCACGCCGTTCTTGCGCCACCAGCCGTGTCACGACCGGCGTGCGGCCGGGCGGTAGCGCGTCGATGACGGAGACCTCAAGGTCAGCGAAATAAGTCATCGCCAACGTGCGTGGGATTGGGGTGGCGGACATCATCAGCTGGTGCGGTACGCTGCCGACACCCTTGTTGCGTAAGGTGAGTCGTTGTGCCACACCGAATCGGTGCTGCTCATCGACGATCACCAGACCCAGTCGTGCAAACTCGACCTCTTGCTGAATCAACGCGTGGGTACCAATCACCAGCGTGGCTGCACCCGACTCGATACGTGCTTTGGCTTCATCCTTCTCGCGTTTACGCAGACTTCCGGTCAACCACGCGATGTTCACGCCGAGTGGCGCTAACCAGCTTTCTATCTTTTTGAAATGCTGCTCTGCGAGGATTTCAGTCGGTGCCATTAACGCAGCCTGATAGCCACTGTCAATGGCTTGCGCGGCCGCCAGCGCGGCGACCACGGTTTTGCCGCTGCCGACATCGCCTTGTAGCAGGCGTTGCATAGGGAAGTGCGCTTGCAGATCGGTGCGAATTTCTTGCAGTACTCGCTGCTGTGCGTCAGTTAGCGTGAACGGTAAAGACTTCAGGAAAGCCGCTGATAACGGCCCAACAACCGAGAGCGCGGGCGCGCCTTGTTGGCGGCGCGCGGCTTGTGCGCGTTTCATGGATAACTGCTGCGCTAACAACTCATCAAACTTTACCCGTGTCCAAGCCGGGTGAGACCGCTCAAGCAGCGCGTACGCATCGACATCAGGTGCCGGGTTATGCAGTAAACGGATCGCCGGTTCAAAGGCAATCAGCTGGAGAGAGCTGCGAACAGATTCGGGTAGCGTATCGCGCCAGTCAATCCGCGACATGGCGTCATTGATGGCTTTTCTGAGCAGCGCTTGTGACAGGCCCTCACCGGCGGGATATACCGGCGTCAGCGCCTGTGGCAAGGGAGCTCCCGGCTCGACTACCTTGACTGTCGGATGCACCATCTCATCGCCGAAAAAACCATGGCGCATCTCGCCCCGCACGCGTAAGTATTTTCCGGCCGCCATTTGCGTCACTTGGCTACCGTAGAAATTCAGAAAGCGCAGGGTCAGGATGCCGCTGTCGTCTTTGATTTTGACGATCAACTGCCGGCGCGGTCGGTACTGGATGTCGCAGTCGGTCACGACGCCTTCAACCTGCACAGTGGCGCCGTGCATTTGGCTGGCATCATCAATCATTAAAACCTGCGTCTCGTCCTCATAGCGCATGGGCAGATGAAGCACGCGAGCGATATCGCTGGACAAACCAAGCCGCGCCAAGCGGTCGGAAACCCGCAGGCTCTTCGCGGTGGAGGGTTGCTTCTTCGGTTTAGGCATCGGCACAGGAGCTACGCGGGGCGTAGAATACCGGCTTTTACCAGACCTCTACCAGTATCGCGCTGAAGGCACCCGGTCTACGTTGACTGATTTGCTTGCTTGCTTGCTTTCTTTCTTTCTTGGTTGCTAGCTTGCTTGGCATATCCTGTTATCGCCATCCGTCTTGGTCCTCGCATTGACACGCCCTTCCTCTTGCATGCATACGCTGTCCGACTTCGATTTTGATTTACCTGCTGAGCTGATCGCGCAGGTGCCATTATCCGAGCGCGCCGCCTCGCGTTTGCTAAAGGTGGGCGAGACGTCGTACACCGATCATGTGTTCAGTGAGCTACCCGGTTTTTTACAAGCAGGTGATGTGCTGGTATTCAACGACACCAAGGTGCTGAATGCGCGTTTTTATGGCGTAAAACAAAGCGGTGGCAAGGTCGAAGTATTGGTCGAGCGCGTTCTGGATTCCAGAACCGTGTTGGCACAGGTGCGCGCCTCCAAGTCGCCTTTGCCAGGCACCCGCTTGCGCCTGGCCGATTGCTTTGATGTCAGCGTAGGCGAGCGCAGCGGGGAATTTTTTATATTGCATTTTCCCTCGGATGCGATTGAGTTAATCGAGCGCTACGGCCAATTGCCATTACCACCCTATATCCAACACGCTGCGGATGCGACCGATGCGCAGCGCTATCAAACCGTCTATGCAAAACATCCGGGGGCAGTAGCCGCGCCGACTGCCGGCCTGCATTTCGATCAAGCGATCTTGGGTCAATTACAGCAGCAGGGTGTTCTACTCACCTGGCTGACTTTGCATGTGGGCGCGGGGACTTTTCAACCGGTTCGTACCGAAAATTTGGCTGAGCATCAGATGCATAGCGAGTGGTATAGCCTGCCAGAGGCGACTATTGATGTGATCGAGTCAGCGCAGCGCAATGGTCGCAACGTGATTGCGGTAGGTACGACGAGTCTGCGCGCGCTTGAATCTGCCTCGCAGACGGGTAAGCTGGTCGCAGGCAGTTCTGATACACAGCTTTTCATCACGCCTGGCTATCAATTCAAAACTGTCGATCGCCTGATCACGAATTTCCATTTACCTAAATCGACGCTGATGATGCTGGTATCGGCGTTCGCCGGTGTTGATCGTATTCGTCACGCTTACCGTTATGCGATTGAGCAGCGCTACCGGTTTTTCAGTTATGGCGACGCCATGATGCTGCAGCGGGAGACAAGCGCGTGAAGTTCACTCTCCTGAAGACGGATGGTCATGCGCGTCGTGGCCGTCTTGAGCTGAACCATGGTGTGATCGAAACGCCGATCTTCATGCCGGTCGGCACTTACGGTTCAGTCAAGGCAATGTCGCCTGATGAGTTACGTGAGATCGATGCGCAGATCATTTTGGGTAATACCTTCCATCTCTGGTTACGGCCGGGTCTGGACATCGTAAAAAAATTTAATGGCTTGCATCGCTTCATGGCGTGGGATCGCCCTATCCTGACGGATTCTGGTGGCTTTCAGGTATTTTCTCTGGGCGCGATGCGCAAGATTACCGAGGAGGGCGTGAAGTTTTCTTCGCCGATTAATGGTGATCGATTGTTTTTGTCACCAGAGATCTCCATGCAGATTCAGCATGTGCTGAACGCAGATGTTGTGATGCAGTTCGATGAGTGCACGCCTTACGAGATTGATGGTCAGCCGGTGACGCGTGAACAGGCAGGGCAATCCATGCGGCTTTCTTTGCGGTGGGCCAAGCGCTCACTGGACGAATTCCAGCGCGAGGGAAATACCAACGCGCTATTCGGCATTGTTCAGGGCGGTATGTTTGAAGAGTTGCGTGATGAATCCCTCGCCGCGCTTGAGCAGATGAATTTTCACGGGGTGGCCATCGGCGGTCTGTCGGTGGGTGAGCCTAAAGCGGATATGCAACGCATTCTTCGGCATACCGGCCCGAAGCTACGCGCGCACAAGCCGCATTACCTGATGGGCGTGGGTACGCCGGAAGATTTGGTCGAGGGCGTTGCTAACGGTATCGACATGTTCGATTGTGTGATGCCAACGCGTAATGCGCGCAACGGCTGGCTATTTACGCGCTACGGTGACCTGAAGCTGCGTAACGCGCGTTACAAAGATGAAGACCTGCCAATTGACGAGAGCTGCGACTGTGCGACCTGCCGTCATTTTTCGCGGGCTTACTTGCATCACCTGCACCGCGCGGGCGAGATCCTGGGTGCGCGGCTCAACACCTTGCATAACTTGCATTATTACCTGCAGCTGATGCGCGAGATCAGGGCCAGCATTGACGCCGGCCAGTTTCAGGCATTTCGGGCCAAATTTACCGCTGATCGAGCGCGCGGTATCTAATCCCGGCGTGGTTTGAGCCACCACCGGCCGTTACCTTTGATTCCCCTGCTGAGTGGGCCGGTTACAGGGTTGCTGAGCCGGCGCAGCAAGCAAGCGGCCAATGTTAAAATCTTGGGCTTACTAGCAGGAGCGATTCATGTTCATTTCAGACGCATATGCACAGACAGCGGGCGGCGCGGGTGGCGCGGGCGGTGGTCTGCTTGGCCTGCTGCCGATCATCCTCATGTTCGTGGTGCTGTATTTCCTGATGATTCGTCCGCAGATGAAGCGTCAGAAAGAGCAGAAAGCCATGATCGACGCGCTGGGCAAAGGCGATGAGGTAGTGAGCGCGGGCGGCGTCGTCGGCCGTGTCACCAAGGTGGGCGATGCCTACATCACTATTGAAGTTGCTGAAGGCACCGAGATCATCATGCAAAAAGCGGCGGTCACGCTGCTACTGCCCAAGGGCACGATCAAGACCTTGTAAGACAAAGTCGTGCTTCCAGTCCGGCACCCGTTGCCGGATTTTTTCATTTAACGTGGCTCGCCATGAACCGTTACCCTCTCTGGAAATATTTGCTGATCGCACTAGTGCTGGCCATGGGCGTGCTGTACACCGTTCCTAACTTCTTCGGCGAGTCACCGGCAGTTCAAGTCAGCAGCGCAAAAGCAACGCTCAAGTTGGGCCCCGATGCGGTCGGCCGAGTGCAGCAAGCACTCGCTGGCGCAGGCGTGCGTGCCGAGAGCGCTTTTTTCGAAGACTTGGGTAATAACGGAACGGTGCGCGTACGTTTTGCCAGCACCGATCTGCAGTTCAAGGCGAAAACAGTTATAGAGCAAGCGCTTAACAAAGACCCGACCGACCCCACCTATTTGGTGGCATTCAATTTACTGCCGAATACACCGGCGTGGCTGCAGTCGCTGCACGCGCTGCCCATGTACCTTGGCTTGGATTTGCGGGGTGGTGTGCATTTCTTGATGCAGGTCGATACACGTGCCGTCGCTGCCAAGCGTATCCAATCAACCCAACTCGCGATTCGCGCGACTCTGGTCGAGAAAAAACTACGCTTTGCTGGAATATCGCGTCTCGGTGATGTGGTTGAGGTTCGCTTTCGTGATCGTGAGACGCTGGATGCAGCAAATGCCGCGCTCAGTGCGCAAATGCCCGAACTTGCTTTGCTTGAGCAGCAGGATGCCGAAGGCTTGAAGCTGGTCGCGCGTCTAAGCCCTGCCGCAATGAGGCAAACGCTGGAAGAGGCGGTGCAGCAAAACATTTCTACCTTGTCGAAGCGTGTGAATGAACTCGGCGTTGCTGAACCTGTCATTCAGCGCCAAGGCGCTGACCGTATCGTGGTGCAGTTACCCGGCGTGCAAGATGTCTCGCGTGCCAAAGACATCATTGGCCGTACCGCGACGCTGGAAGTAAGAATGGTCGATGAATCAGTGCAGCGCGGCACTGAGGATGGCGCTGCAATATCACCCGGTTCCGAGTTGTTCAAGGTGGGTAAGGGCGCGCCGGTCGTGCTGTACAAAGACCCGGTGATTACCGGTGAATATATTTCCAATGCTGGTGCAGCGTTCGATCAGAACCAGCAGGCAGCGGTGGGTATCGACTTAAATGGCGATGGCGGTCGCAAAATGCGTGAAGCCACTCGCAACAAGATCGGCAAGCTGATGGCTATCGTGCTGTTCGAGAAAGGCAAGGGCGAGGTGCTTACCGTCGCGAGCATTCGCGATGAACTCGGTTCGCGCTTTCAGATTACCGGTATGGAGTCACCGGCGGCAGCAAGTGACTTGGCGCTGCTGTTGCGAGCAGGCTCGCTGGCTGCGCCCATGGAAATTATCGAAGAGCGCACCATTGGCCCGCAACTCGGTGCTGAAAATATCGCCAAGGGATTTAACTCAACGCTGTACGGCTTCGCTGCCATCGCCGTATTCATGATGCTGTATTACCTGATTTTTGGCGCCTTCAGTATGTTTGCGCTTGCGGTCAACGTGATGCTGCTAATCGCATTGCTTTCGCTGCTGCAGGCAACGCTGACCTTGCCGGGTATCGCGGCGATTGCGCTAACACTGGGTATGGCGATTGATGCCAACGTCCTCATCAACGAGCGTATTCGCGAAGAGCTACGCAACGGTAACAGTCCACAGGCATCTATCGCAGCGGGCTTCGAGCGTGCCTGGGCCACCATCCTTGATTCGAACGTGACCACACTCATCGCCGGACTCGCGCTACTGATTTTCGGGTCCGGGCCAATTCGTGGTTTCGCTGTTGTGCACTGCCTCGGTATTCTGACGTCAATGTTCTCAGCAGTGGTGGTCGCACGTGCACTGGCTAATCTCTGGTACGGCAGACGAAAAAAACTCACCAGTATCTCGATCGGACAAGTCTGGAAGCCGAGCGAATAATTCGCCGTGACCTAGGAGACCACTATGGAATTTTTCCGGATTAAGCGCGACATCCCCTTCATGCGGCATGCGCTGGTATTCAACGTGATATCGGCGCTGACATTTGCAGCAGCGGTATTTTTTCTGCTAGCGAAGGGCTTGCATCTCTCGATCGAATTCACAGGCGGTACGGTGATGGAGGTGGCCTACACTAAACCCGCCGACCTGGAAGCGATTCGCAAAACCGTGACCGGACTAGGTTACACAGACAATCAGGTGCAAAGCTTCGGTACTGCGCAAGATGTGCTGATCCGTCTGCCCTTGCAGGGTGGCGCCAGTTCGGCGCAGGTGAGCACCAAGGTAATCGAGGCCCTGAAAGCAGCAGATGCGTCGGTGACCTTGCAGCGCGTGGAGTTTGTAGGGCCGCAGGTGGGCGAAGAGCTGGCCCACGATGGACTGACCGCACTCGCCTTTGTCGTAGTCGGCATCATGATCTATCTCGCGTTTCGTTTCGAGTGGAAGTTCGCCGTTGCCGCGATTATCGCCAACCTGCATGACGTGATCATCATCCTGGGATTTTTTGCTTTCTTCCAATGGGAGTTTTCCCTCACCGTACTGGCTGCGG
Organism: Betaproteobacteria bacterium; assembly: GCA_016868055.1. Lineage (GTDB taxonomy): Bacteria > Pseudomonadota > Gammaproteobacteria > Burkholderiales > Burkholderiaceae_D > Pernthalerella. Next base: position 31,246 of record VGHX01000015.1, on the reverse strand, counting down.
TACTCGCTGTGCTTGGTTACTCGGTGAATGAATCGGTGGTGGTATTTGATCGGGTACGCGAAACTTTCCGTGATCGCCGCTTCGGCAAGCTGAATACAACCGAGGTGCTGAATCACGCCATCACCAGCACGATCTCGCGTACCGTCATTACGCACGGATCAACGCAGTTGATGGTGCTGTCGATGCTGATCTTCGGTGGTCCAACCCTGCACTACTTCGCGCTGGCGCTCACGATCGGTATCCTGTTCGGTATCTACTCGTCAGTCTTCGTGGCTGCTGCAGTGGCGATGTGGCTGGGTGTGAAGCGGGAAGATTTGCTGAAGCCGGTGAAGGCTAAAGACGACACAGACGGCGCTGTTGTTTGAAGCTATTCAAAAACGTCGCTGGCGTTCTCAAACATCTTTCGCCAATTGCGCCGCGAGCCCAATGTAAGTCGCCGGTGTCATCGCCAGCAGTCTGTCCTTGGCGTCTTGAGGGATAGCGAGCCCCTGAATGAATTCCTGCAGCGCTGCTTGCGAGATGCCTTTGCCGCGCGTGAGTTCTTTCAGTTGCTCGTACGGATTCTCGATACCGTAGCGCCGCATAACGGTTTGTACCGGCTCGGCGAGCACTTCCCAGTTTTGATCCAGGTCTTCCGCCATGCGTGCCGGATTGGCTTCGAGTTTATTCAAGCCGCGCAAGCAGCTGTCATAGGCCAGCAGGGTGTACCCGAACGCGACCCCGATATTTCTGAGGACAGTCGAATCCGTTAGATCACGCTGCCAGCGAGAAATCGGCAGCTTCTCAGCCATGTGCCTGAGTACTGCATTCGCCATGCCAAAATTCCCCTCGGCATTTTCGAAGTCAATCGGGTTCACTTTATGCGGCATAGTGGATGAGCCAATTTCTCCTGCCTTGGTTTTTTGCTTGAAAAAACCCAACGAGATATAACCCCACACGTCACGGCAGAGATCGATCAGGATGGTATTGGTCCGCGCGATCGCATCAAATAATTCTGCGATGTAGTCGTGCGGCTCGATTTGTATGGTGTACGGGTTGAACGTCAAACCAAGCCGTTGCTCGACCACGTCGCGTGACAACGCTGGCCAGTCGATATTGGGGTAGGCAGACAGATGCGCGTTGTAGTTACCGACGGCACCATTCATCTTGCCCAGTATCTCGATAGCCGCGATCGCTCGCTGTGCGCGATGCAGGCGCGCGACGACATTGGCGATTTCTTTGCCCATGGTGGTTGGGCTTGCCGGTTGGCCGTGAGTGCGCGACATCATCGGCATGTCAGCGTGTTGATGAGCGATCTCGCTCAGACGACTCAACAATTTCTCCAGTGCCGGCAGCAATACCGAGTCACGCGCTGTGAGCAGCATCATGCCGTGCGAGGTATTGTTGATATCTTCCGAGGTGCAGGCGAAGTGGATGAACTCCGATGCGGCGACCAGCTCAGGGTGCCCTTGCACTTTCTCTTTGAGCCAGTACTCCACCGCCTTTACGTCATGGTTGGTGGTGGCTTCGATTGCCTTGATGCGTGCTGCGTCCTGTTCAGTAAACTCAGCAGCGAGTTTTCGCAGAAGTGCTTGAGATTCTGCACTGAATGGCTTCAACTCATCCAAGCCTGCCTCAGACAGCGCAAGCAGCCAGGCGATCTCGACCTTTACTCGATGGTGCATGAAACCGGCTTCGGACAGGAGCGGCCGTAGTGCATCGGTTTTACTGGCATAACGCCCGTCAAGAGGTGACAGGGCGGATAGTTCGGTGAGTGGCATCGGGTGGGACGGCTGCTTGGGCCAGGCGGGGTTAAGGTCGCGGGCGATTCTATCACTCTGGTCGTCGCCGAAAATTTTGCCAATGATATAATTTTTGCTCGTTCCTTGAGTGATATCCGCGATGAAACTGATTGGTTCGCTGGCGAGTCCTTACGTGCGCAAAGTGCGCGTTGTGATGTTGGAAAAAAAGCTCGACTATGAATTCGTGCTGGAAGACGTCTGGTCAGCCGATACGACGATTTTCCAATCCAATCCACTTGGCAAAGTGCCTTGCCTCGTGATGGAAGATGGTGGTGCGATGTTTGACTCGCGTGTGATTGTTGAGTACCTCGACACCATGTCACCCGTCGGGAAGCTGATTCCGGTGGCCGGACGTGAGCGCGCCAGCATCAAAGTATGGGAGGCGCTTGCAGATGGTGTGGCGGATGCAGGAATTCTTGCGCGCCTTGAGCGCATACAACGGTCTCCTGCGCAGCAGAGCGAGGCGTGGGTTCAGCGTCAGCTCGATAAGGTGCGGCATGGTACCCGCGCGATGGCACTAGCGCTGGGCGATCATCCGTTTTGTGCGGGTAAGCAGTTCTCACTCGCCGACGTTGCCACTGGATGCACCCTAGGATGGATAGCGTTTCGTTTTCCGGAAATTGATTGGCGAGGTGAGCATCCGAACTTGGCGCGGCTGTTTGACAAATTATCCGAGCGGCCCTCGTTCAAAGAAACGATCCCTATCGCCTGATTGCTTGCGCTTTAAAAAGAAAAGGAGCCCGGCGGGCTCCTTTTTGTTTTACGGATTGTTGTCGATGCGGTGAAATCAGGCGTCAGCCATTTGCGATTGCAGGTAGTTCTGCAGACCCACCTGCTCGATCAGCTCGATTTGCGTTTCCAGCCAATCGATATGCTCTTCGGTGTCGTCGAGGATCATCTCGAACAGCTCGCGCGAAACATAGTCTCGCGCTTGTTCGCATACCGCAATGCCTTCTTTCAGTGTTTTTTGCGAGACCAACTCAAGTTGCAGATCACAATTCAGAATCTCGGGGACGTTCTCGCCGATCATCAGTTTGTGTAGCGCCTGCAAGTTCGGCAAACCATCCAGCATCAGAACGCGCTCGATCAGTTTGTCGGCATGCTTCATCTCGCCGATAGATTCTTCGTACTCCTTCTTGCCGAGCTTCTCGAATCCCCAGTGCCGATACATGCGCGAGTGAAGAAAATACTGATTGATTGCAGTGAGCTCGTTCGTCAACTGATCGTTCAGTAGCTTGATAACGTTGGGGTCGCCCTTCATAGATGCCTCGCGCATTGAAAATTAAGATGCGCGATGTTAACCCAGCAAGGGAATTTTGTGATCGAGATTGATGCATTTTGTTAGTAGGAATCATCCTCATTCGCATGCACGCATCGATATTGATACGCGAGGCGAATGTGTTGTTCAAGCCGGGATGACTCTACGCACCTCGGTGCAATGACCGTCTTCGATATGGGCGCGTACTAATGTGCTGGCGAACTCATTGCACTTGCCGCAGCAGGTGCCTACATTTAGCTGCTGTCGGATATCGTCCATGGATTTTGCGCCGTTATCGAGCGCACGACGTATCGCCTTATCGGAGACGTTGTGGCAGACGCAAACAATCATGGTGACGCCCCTCCGCATAACCACTGTGCTGTTATGCCCGAAGCGGGCATCGCAAAGTTGTTAAATTTAAATGAGAACGATTCGCGTTTAGATTATTGGCGAATCTGCGGGAGAGCGCAAGCATTATTTGGTGTGGTTGTGCTGTCGCCCGGCGGCGGTGCCGCGCTTAAGACACGGTGATTGCTGTTTCAGTAGCAAGAGCGTGCGTTTGAGGGTCTCGGCGGCCTCAGCTGGCCACAGCCTGCTCGATGATGCCGCCTCCCAAGCAAATGTCACCTTGGTACAGCACGGCGGATTGGCCGGGCGTGACCGCCCATTGCGCTTGCTCAAACTTCAAACGGGCCTGATTGCCGCCATCGGCGCTTAGCGCGCAAGAGGCGTCGGCTTGCCGGTAGCGCGTTTTGGCATGCAGCAAATGCTCCGCGGGCGGGGTGCCAGCCACCCAGCTCATCTGCCCCGCGATCACATCACACGACAACAGCCAGGGATGGTCATGGCCTTGCACAACCACCAAGGTGTTGGTTTCGACAACTTTGCGTGCCACGTACCATGGCGCGTGCTTGCCATCGTCATCGCGATGCGCGCGTTGCCCACCCAAACCGATGCCTTTGCGCTGGCCGAGTGTGTAAAACGACAAGCCGACGTGCTCGCCGACGACATCGCCTTCTGGCGTTTTCATTGGCCCCGGCTTGAAAGAAAGGTAGCGGTTAAGGAAGGCGCGAAACGGCCGCTCGCCGATAAAGCAGATGCCGGTGGAATCTTTTTTGCGCGCATTCGGAAGCTTTAGCTCATCTGCGATGCTGCGTATCTTGGACTTGTGCAGCTCACCCAGCGGGAATAGCGTGCGTGACAGCTGCGACTGGGTCAACCGATGCAAGAAGTAGCTCTGGTCTTTGCTGGCGTCGACCGCCTTCATCAGCTCAAACTGGCCGCCTCGCTCGCGCACCCGCGCGTAATGACCTGTCGCGATATGGTCGGCGCCAAGCTGCAAGGCATGATCGAGAAACGCTTTGAATTTGATTTCGGCGTTGCACAACACGTCAGGGTTGGGTGTGCGTCCCGCTTCGTACTCGCGCAGAAACTCGGCAAACACGCGATCTTTGTACTCGCTGGCGAAGTTCACTGCCTCAATGTCAACACCAACGACATCTGCCACGCTGACGGCATCAATCCAGTCTTGCCGGGTCGAGCAGTACTCGTCATCGTCATCGTCTTCCCAGTTTTTCATGAACAGGCCAATCACTTCATAGCCTTGCTGCTTCAGCAGCCATGCGGCGACCGAGGAATCAACACCCCCCGACATTCCCAGGACCACGCGTGGTTTACTCATTGGCGGCGGCTTGAACACTGGGGTGCGTGTGGATAACCGACAGCGGGAAGCGCTGCCCGGCAAGGAAGTCCTCGACGCATTTCAGTACCAGAGGACTACGATGCCTGTCTTGGGTGGCGATGATCTCCTCGTGCGACATCCACACAGTACGCAGAATGCCTTCGTCTAACGGACGATCATGCAAACCACCTAGGTGGCCGGTAAACGCAAAGCGTAAATAGGTGACGTCTTCGGGCATGCGGCTGGACTGGTAACGCGACAGGTACACGCCAACCAGTTCGCTCGGCACAAATTCATGCGCCGTTTCCTCGAGCGCCTCCCGTGCGGCCGCAGCCATCAAGGACTCCCCGGGGTCGAGATGACCCGCAGGCTGATTGAACTTGATGCCGTCCACAGTTTGCTCTTCCACCAGCAAAAATCGCTGATCACGCTCGATGATGGCAGCTACCGTGACCGAGGGTTTCCAAATTGATGACATATTGACCCTGAAAAGCTCCGCATTTTACTGTTTTGGCTTGCCGCTTTCGGCGCCGACCAGCGACAGCGTGCCGGAAATCCGCCAAATGATTGGTGCGTTGCGAAAAATCCCGATCAATAGTATCTTTGCCCCCTTTTTCCAGCGAAGCAATCTTGGGCTTGCCCGTTCGTCGGCACAGCCTTTCCTTAGCAAAGTCCTAACGTGCGGATGCCGCATCGACGCTCGCTTTTTTTCGCCCGCGTCCGGCGTCATTCATTTTCAATGTGGAGAACACCATGAGAATCGGCATTCCCGCCGAGACCCGTCAGGGCGAAACGCGAGTCGCTGCCACCCCGGAGACGATCAAAAAACTGGTCGCTGCCGGACACCAGGTCACGGTACAGTCTGGCGCCGGCGTTCCCGCCAGTCTGCTTGATGACACCTTCACGGCGGTTGGTGCAGCGATCGGCAGCGCCGCCGATGCGTTCGGCTGCGACATCGTGCTAAAAGTTCGCGCGCCGTCCGCAGACGAGCGCGCCCTGATGAAATCCGGCACCACGCTGGTCGGTATGTTGAACCCGTTCGACGCGGACGGTATCGCGGCAATGGCATCGGCCGGGCTGTCGGCTTTTGCGCTCGAGGCAGTGCCTCGCATTACGCGTGCGCAGTCGATGGACGTATTGTCGTCCCAAGCGAACATCGCCGGCTACAAAGCGGTACTGATGACGGCCAATCTGTACCAGCGCTTTTTCCCGATGCTGATGACAGCCGCCGGTACGGTGAAAGCGGCGCGAGTGTTAATCATGGGTGTTGGTGTTGCTGGGCTGCAAGCCATTGCGACGGCCAAGCGCCTGGGCGCGGTGATCGAGGCATCCGATGTGCGCCCACCCGTGAAAGAGCAGGTGGAATCCTTGGGCGCGAAATTCATTGATGTGCCCTACGAGACCGATGAAGAACGCGAGATCGCACAAGGTGTCGGTGGCTACGCGCGGCCGATGCCCGAAGCATGGATGAAGCGTCAGGCTGCGCTGGTACATGAGCGCGCGAAACTGGCCGACATCATTATCACGACCGCGCTTATTCCGGGCCGTAAAGCGCCAGTACTCATTGGCGAAGACACCGTCAAAGCGATGAAGCCGGGTTCGGTCATTCTGGATATGGCGGTGGAGCAGGGCGGTAATTGCGAACTGTCTGAACTCGGCAAGACCGTGGTCAAGCATGGCGTTCACATTATCGGTGAAGCTAACCTTCCCGCATTGTGCGCCGCAGATGCATCTGCTCTTTACGCTCGAAACGTGCTTGATTTTCTGAAGCTGATCTTTGACAAAGACGCCAACCTCACCATCGATCAGGCGGATGAAATTATCGCTGCCACCTTGGTGTGTCATGGCGGCGCAGTACTGCGCAAGTAATGACGGCGGCGTACGGCGATGGAAAGAATCATGCTGCGCGCGAAGATTCATCGCGCCACGGTTACCGAGTGTGTGTTGGATTACGAAGGCTCTTGCGGGATCGATGAAGAACTACTCGACGCTGCTGACATTCGAGAATTCGAGAAAATCGATTTGTATAACGTTAGCAATGGCGAGCGCTTCTCTACTTACGCGATCAAAGGGAAGCGCGCGAGTGGTGAGATATCCCTCAATGGCGCGGCAGCGCGCCTAGCGCAACGTGGTGATTTGCTCATTATTTGCACCTACGCGCCCATGAGCGAAGCAATGGTTGTGGATCACCAACCCAAGATCGTGTTCGTAGATGGCAGTAATCGTGTCTCCGGAATCAAAAAGTAAAGCTACCAGTAGAGGACATCATGGAAGTTAGCTACACCATTACCAACCTCATTATCTTTGTCCTGGCGATTTACGTCGGGTATCACGTGGTCTGGACGGTAACGCCCGCATTGCATACGCCGCTAATGGCGGTGACCAATGCGGTGTCAGCCATCATTATTGTCGGTGCCATGCTGGCCGCAGCACTCACAACGGGCCCGGTCGGGCAGTTCATGGGCACGCTCGCAGTTGCGCTGGCAGCGGTCAACGTGTTCGGTGGTTTTTTGGTGACGCAGCGGATGCTGGAAATGTTCAAGAAAAAACAGCCCAAGGCGCAGAACAAGGAAGGGGCGTAATTCCATGAGCATGAATCTTGTCACTCTGCTGTATCTGATCGCCTCGGTGTGTTTCATTCAGGCGCTGAAAGGTTTGTCGCATCCCGCCACGGCGCGCCGCGGCAACGCATTCGGCATGACCGGTATGGCCATTGCCGCGCTGACCACCGTAGCGCTCATCATGAAGTTGCAAGCCGAGGCGACCGCGCCTGGTAGTGGTTTCAGCTTGCTGCTCGGCGGGCTAGTCGTCGGCGGTGGTATCGGTGCCGTACTCGCGAAGCGCGTTGAAATGACCAAGATGCCCGAGCTGGTTGCAGCAATGCACTCGCTCATCGGTATGGCGGCTGTGTGTATTGCGGTTGCTGCGGTCTCTGAGCCGGTGGCATTCGGTATTGTTGCTAGCGCCGCAGATCCGATTCCCTTTGGTAATCGCCTTGAGCTGTTTATCGGAACCTTCGTTGGTGCGATTACTTTCTCGGGCTCCGTCATTGCGTTTGGCAAGCTGGCGGGTACGTTCAAGTTTCGTTTGTTTCAGGGTGCGCCGGTGGTTTTTCCGGGTCAGCATTTCGTCAATCTGCTGATGGCCGTGGTGATGGTCGGTGCCGGCCTCATGTTTGTTGTGGCCGACGGCGCAGAGCCTGCCTGGACGCCGTTTTTGGTGATGACGGCAATAGCCTTCGTGCTAGGTGTGTTGATCATCATCCCGATCGGTGGCGCAGATATGCCGGTCGTGGTGTCGATGTTGAATAGCTATTCTGGTTGGGCGGCTGCAGGCATCGGCTTCTCACTGAATAACTCGATGCTGATCATCGCCGGTTCATTGGTCGGTTCGTCCGGTGCGATTCTGTCTTACATTATGTGTAAAGCGATGAATCGCTCTTTCTTCAGCGTGATTCTTGGCGGTTTTGGCGGAGAAGCATCGGCGGTTGGCCCCGGTGGTCAGCAACAGCGCAATGTGAAAGCGGGCTCAGCTGATGATGCCTCGTTCATCATGACCCATGCCGAGACCGTGATTATCGTCCCCGGCTATGGCTTGGCAGTCGCACGCGCGCAGCATGCGCTTAAAGAATTGACGGATCAGCTGACTGATAAAGGCGTGACCGTGAAATACGCGATCCACCCAGTGGCAGGTCGTATGCCCGGCCACATGAACGTGTTGCTGGCAGAGGCTGAGGTACCCTACGACCAGGTATTCGAGATGGAAGACATCAACAGCGAATTTGGTCAGGCTGATGTGGTGTTGGTGCTGGGAGCGAACGACGTGGTCAACCCCGCCGCCAAAGATCCTAATTCGCCGATTGCGGGTATGCCGATTCTCGAGGCCTACAAGGCAAAAACCATTATCGTGAACAAGCGCTCGATGGCCTCAGGCTATGCTGGCTTGGACAATGAGTTGTTCTATCTCGATAAGACCATGATGGTGTTTGGTGATGCGAAGAAGGTTATCGAAGACATGGTCAAGGCCATCTAACGCTAGTAACAAAATGTCGCTGGCGTTGTTGGTGGTGCCTTGCCGTACGTCCTGTACTGTCTTCGGCATCCCCGCCTAGCCAGCGTACGCTTCGCTCATTTTGTTAAAGGCTTTTCAGATTTTTGCAAAATGTCGCTGGCGTTGTTGGTGGCGCTGGCATCAACGCCAACCGTACATCATCTGTTCCGCCAGTGCGCGCTTTGCTGGTGGAACAAAATCCAGCAAGCCGAGAGAAAACCCCAGCAGTTGTTGCGATGCTGATCGATCTGAGCCGCTCGCAAATACGCGTGCCATCACATCCGTAAGCCGTATGGTCGTTGCTCTGTCAGGCTGACGCGATTTTTCAAAGTCTGTCAGGGTCGTCGGCGAAAAGTCGCGGGCTAACATTTTTGCCAGCACGGCCGCATCGCGCAGACCGAGATTCAATCCTTGCCCCGCGACGGGGTGGAGTGTTTGCGCTGCATTGCCAATCGCGATGATTCGATCTTGCGTTTTCGGTTGAGCGTTCAGACCTAGAGGGTAATGGTGACGTTGCCCAATCGTTGTGAACTTGCCGATGCGCTGACCGAAAGCGTCTTGCAGCGCCGCGAGAAAATTTTCATCATCCATCGCCATTAGTCGCTCTGCCGTGTTGGGGGCGACGCACCACACCATTACATAGCCATCTTGTTGCGGTAGTAGTGCGAGCGGTCCTTCTGAAGTAAACCGCTCAAACGCTCTACCGGGCGCTGGCGCTGCGGCATGCACCTCGGCGGTGATGGCGATTTGTGCGTAGTCGCGATGCTGCGCCTTGGGCGTCTGCTCACTGAACACGCCCCCCTCGGCTTGTACCACGATCGACGCGCTGACTTCGCCGCCATCTGACAGCGTCAACAGCACGTGCTCATCGAACTGTTTGAGGTGGTTTACCGAGGCTGGCCGCAAAACACTCAGACCGGCCGGCGTAGCAATGTCGAGCGCTCGTACCAAATCGCCGTAGCGGCACACATAGCCAAGTGCCGGTAGCTGGTAGTCATGACTATCAATCAGTGTCCGGCCAAAGCTTCCTCGACGCGAGACATGGATTTGCGTGATCGGCGTTACATTCGAAGGCCACGCCGATATCGTCGATAGAAGTTCGCGACTACCGAAGGATAAAGCGATCGATCGCGGATCTGTGGCAGCTACCGTCAGCGGTTTTGCATCGATAACGGCAATCTTGCCAGAATCGATGCCTTGCGCGACTAGCATCGCTACGAGTGACAGCCCCACAGGCCCGCCACCGACAATCGCGATATCGACGCTTGTTTGCATGATCAGTTGCGCATCAGCGCTTCGATATCAGCGATACTTTTTGGCGCCTTGTGCGTCAGGATGTGACATCCGTCTGCGGTGACGAGTGCATCGTCTTCAATTCGAATGCCGATGTTCCAAAATGCTTCGGGCACACCCTCCGCCGGTCGTACATACATACCCGGCTCTATGGTTAGGACCATACCCGGCACCAGAGAGCGCGACGGTTTTTCAGTGGCGGACACCCCAGGGTCTCGGTAATCACCGACATCATGCACATCCATACCCAGCCAATGACCGGTTCGGTGCATGTAAAACTGTCGGTAGCTGTCATTCGCGATGACATCATCCAGCGTGCCGGCTTTGTCTTTACTGAGCAGCCCCGTATCGAGCATGCCTTGTGCAAGCACACGAACAGCGGCCTCGTGGCCATCAATGAAGCGTTTGCCTGGGCCGGTGGCCTGAATCGCCGCGCGTTGCGCATCCAGTACGATTTCATACAGTGTTTTTTGCGGGCCGCTGAATTTCCCGTTAGCCGGAAAGGTTCGCGTGATGTCGGATGCATAGCTATCGAGCTCACAGCCGGCATCGATCAAGACTAAATCTCCGTCACGCAACTCGGTGTCGCCGGCGCGATAGTGAAGCACGCAGGCATTCGCGCCGGTCGCAACGATGGAGCCGTAGGCAGGGGATTGTGAGCCATTGCGACGAAACTCGTGCAGCAGCTCGGCTTCAAGATGGTATTCACGTAGCCCCGGTTTTGCGCAGCGCATAGCACGCGCATGTGCTTCGGCCGCGATATCTGCGGCGCGCTGCATGATGGCGATTTCGTCCTCGTCCTTGATCAGGCGCATCTCGTTCAGCATGGCGCGAATATCAAATGCCGCTCCCGGTGCGCTGACGCCAGCGCGTACCTGAGCGCGTACCGCGTTCAACCAGCGCTGGATGTGTTCATCGAGCTTTGCCTGGCTACCAAGCGCATAAAACAGCGCTGGCGCATTGGCCATCAGCTTGGGTAGCTCGGTATCGATACTCTCAATACTGAAGCATGTGTCAAAGCCAAACTGTTCTTTGGTACCTGCGGGTCCGTAGCGATAGCCATCCCATATCTCGCGCTCTTCGTTTTTATCGCGACAGAAAAGAATCGATTGGTTTTGAGCGCCTGCGATAAGCACCAGGGTGGCTTCAGGCTCGGGGAATCCGGTCAGGTAGTAGAAATAGCTGTCGTGCCGATAGGGGTAGTCGGCATCTGCATTGCGCATCACTTCGGGCGCAGTCGGGATGATGGCAACCCCACCGCCCTGGGCCTGCATTTTTTCGAGCAGCGCAGCGCGCCGACGGGCAAAGCTTGTCACAGTCATGATCCTGCTTTCAATGGAGCGTTCAATTGCTCTAGGCGCGCGATAGTGCCGACATCAGTCCAGTCGCCTCGGTATACCTCGCCACCGATTTTGCCCTGGTCAGCAAATTCTCGCAGAATGGGTGCAAGCTTGGCGCTGTCGCCCGCTACGATAGTGTCGAATAGTTCGGGGCGATAGACACCGATACCAGAGAAGGTATAGCGCGGCTCGCCGTGATTAGTGATCGAAAAATTGGCGAGCGCAAAATCACCTTGCGGATGGTGCGCGGGGTTCTTGACCAGATACAACCACCCCAAGTCGCGATCACCTGCAGGGTAGGGCTTACCCCAAGGGTCATTGTCTTCGAGTACATCACGTACCTTGCTGAAATCGAAGTGCGGGCAATAAATATCACCCGCAATTGCAACGAATGGCTGATCACCCAGCAGATGCCGCGCCTTGGCAATGCCACCCGCAGTTTCCAGCGCGTTGCCCTCGGCGGAGTACACCAGTTTGGCCCCATACTGGCTGCCGTCACCCAGCGTCTCTTCAATCATATGACCAAGGTGCGCATGATTAATCACGATATCACTCAGGCCAGCGCGCACCAAGTTCAAAATATGCCAGACAATCAACGGCCGGCCACGTACCTTCAGCAAGGGCTTGGGGCAAGTGTCGGTGAGCGGCCGCATGCGCTCACCACGACCTGCAGCAAATATCATCGCCTTCATGTCAGAAGGTATAGCCAATGCCTGTCTGCTTTTCTTCCAAAGTATCAAGCAGCCTGATTAACGGCGAAAACTCTTTGTAGCGATAAGCAGTTTTTCGGACATATTGCATCACCAGTGGAATATCGTTCAGATAGCCATCTTTACCATCGCGATGATAAAGACGCGCAAATATCCCCAGTACCTTGAGATGGCGCTGCAGCCCCATAAATTCGAAATCGCGGTAGAAACTGTCTATATCGTGCGAAACCGGAAGCCCGGCGCGACGTGCGTGTTCCCAGTAGCGTACTGTCCAATCCAGTACCATTTCCTCATCCCACTCGATGTAGGCATCGCGTAACAAAGACACCAGGTCATAGGTAATTGGTCCGTACACCGCGTCTTGAAAATCCAGTATGCCCGGGTTGCCGCTTTGTAGCACCATCAGATTGCGCGAGTGGTAGTCGCGATGCACGAATACCTGCGCCTGCGCGAGATTATTAGCGAGCAAAACATCGAACACTGCGTTGAGATCTGAGCGCTGCTTGTCGTCAAGCGCAGCATTGCGGTGCTTGCTCAAGTACCAGTCGGGGAACAGCATCAGCTCGCGCTGAAGTAGCTCGCGGTCATACTCTGGTAGTTGGCCGGGCGCGCTATGCGTTTGCAGCTGAACCAGTGCTTCAATGGCATCGAGATATAGCTTGTGCGCAGTATCCGGGTTCAGTTGTTTGAGATAGGTGGTGTTACCGAGATCTGTAAGAAGCAGAAAGCCGCGCTCAACATCTTGCGCGATGATGTTCGGCACAGTGATGCCCGTACCTGCAAATAATTGCGCAACATGTACAAAAGGCCTTACGTCTTCCTGCGGCGGCGGCGCATCCATCGCGATGAGTGTTCCACCATCGGCGGTGTCTATCCGGAAGTAGCGTCGGAAACTCGCATCTGACGAGGCTGGACGCAGGCTTTCCGGCAGGGTTTTGGGCGCATTAACTTGAGCGAGCCAGTCGGTCAGCTGCGACCGGCGGATATCATCATTTGCGGGGGTGTTCATTGCGGGCGAGGTGGCGAAACTCCGCCGCCATCGGGGCGTGGGCGGCTAACGAGTTCCCCTATAATAATGGATTCGCCACGCGCCGGCGGCGCCCACCACTGAATTCGTCCCCAATGATCCGGCGATCCAACTCCGCTTATTGTCAATTTTTTCAGCGTACCGCGCTGGCTTGGCTATGTCTGTTCGCGATGTCCGCTCGCCCGGCGCACGCTCAGCAGAATTGGTTGGCAGACAAACTGAGTCAGGATGATGCGCCTACGATTATCGAAGGAGAGCAGCTCTCCGGACGTCCGGATCGCGAAGTGCGGTTGCAGCGGCAGGTAGAGGTCACGCGCGGCCAAACAGTGGTGAATGCGAACCAGGTGTACTACGACATTGTTGATGATAGAGTCGAAGCAGATGGTGACGTTCGAGTGTTGCGTGCCGGTGACCGTTTCAACGGCAACGTGTTAAAGCTTAAGCTGGACACAGGCATCGGTTACATGGACAGTATCGTGTACCGCTTGCTGAAGCGAAATGCACAAGGTCATGCCGAGCGCATTGACTTCGAATCCGAAGATGTAGCGACCATTTCCAATGGCGTCTATACAACCTGCAACGGGCCTGATCCTGATTGGTATTTAAAGACCAGCAAGCTGACTCTGGATGATGGCGCAGGCATCGGACAAGCGCGTAACGCCGTGCTGGTGTTCAAGGGCGTTCCGGTAGCCGGCACGCCGAGTATTTCTTTCCCGTTAATCGAGGGCAGAAAATCTGGCTTCTTGGCGCCAACGCTCACCACGTCAACCAACACCGGTTTGCAACTGACGGTTCCTTATTACTGGGATATCGCGCCCAACCGTGACCTGACCTTGTTCCCGCGATACATGTCGACCCGCGGTGTGATGCTTGGTGCTGATGCACGGTATCTGGAGCGTGAGTTTGCAGGTGAGACCCGTTTCGAATTCATGAACGACGCCGATTACGCAAACCGTAGCCGTTACGCCGTGAGCGCGCGTCACAATCAGAATCTTTATCCTGGCGTTGGCTTGGCGGTTGATTACAACGCAGTCTCTGACAATGATTATGCGCGAGACTTTCCGTTCAGCCATGTGTTTGAAAGACCCGGCATCAACCGCAGGCTGCTGTCGCAGGTGGCCACCATGTCATACAGCACCGGCGGGCCGTGGAGCGGGACCCTGCAGCTCGCTGATTTCCAGGTACTGCAAGACCGCAATGCGCCGATCGGTATTCCCTATGCGCGTTTACCGCAGCTGAATCTGAATTACTCGGATTTCAGCGATAACGGATTCAATGTCAACGTTGGCTATCAGTACACTAATTTTTCACATCCGACAGCAGTACAGGGCGACCGACTCGTCATCAATCCTCGGCTGAGCTATGACTACTTGCGCACGCCAGGCTATTTTGTGGTGCCGAGTGTATCGGCGCATGGCACTTACTACAATCTGAATCAGGTCGCGAATTCGACTATGACGGCACCGAGCCGTATCGTGCCGACGTTTTCTTTAGACTCAGGGTTAATGTTCGAGCGTAATGCCAGCTTCTTTGGTCGGGAAGCAATACAAACACTCGAGCCGCGCGCGTATTACACCTACACCTCGTATGTGCAGCAGAACGGTGGGCTTTATCCGAATTTTGATTCAACGATTGCCGATCTCAGCTACGGCATGATGTTTCGCGAAAATCGTTTTATCGGTAACGACCGTATCGGTGACGCAAACCAGCTGACACTGGCGATGACCTCGCGTTACCTCGAAAGTGACGGTGCCGAGCGTCTGCGAATGGCGGTTGCTCAACGCTTTAACTTTTCGCAGCCTCGTGTAGGTCTGGGTACTGACCTCGCTGTCAATGCAGGTGAAAAATCAGATGTTTTACTGCTGGCCACTGGACGGGTCACGCGCGAGACACGGCTGGATGCCAATTTCCAGTACAACCAGCAGCGCGGTGAGATCAACCGTGTCAATTTCGGCGTGTACTGGCAGCCAGAGCCGTTAAAGGTATTGAATGTTCAGTACCGTAGAGATTCGCGCAATTTGGCTGATATTCCTAACACCAAGTATGAGCTCGTCGATCTTTCGGGCCAGTGGCCAATCGCACCGCGCTGGTACGGCGTGGGTCGTATCAATTACCTGTTGGATGAAAATCGCGTCGGTCAATCTTTGCTCGGCGTTGAGCATCAGGCCGATTGCTGGATTTTCCGATTAGTGAGCCAGCGCGTGCCGACTGCTACCAGCACGACCAACACCACGATCTTCCTGCAACTGGAGTTTAATGGTTTGTCATCGCTGGGGACCAATCCCATGCAGGCACTGCGCTTCAATATTCCCGGTTATCAGTCGCTGGGTCAGCCCGTGACACCGGCGCGGTAACGCGGCGTCACTCTTTAAAACTCGCGTTGCCTTGCAAACTATTCACAATCTATCGCTATGACTATGTTTATCCGTACGCCCAAAACGCTTCTTTCATGTTGCCGGTATCTCGCGCCTGTCGTGATCCTGCTCGCAGCAGCGGCAGCGCAGTCTCAAGATAAAAGCGCGCGCACCGCTCGTCAGCCAGTACTGGTAGACGCTATCGTTGCGGTCGTCAATACCGATGTCATAACGATGAAAGAGTTAAACAATCGGATCCAGATTGTTGAACAACGGATGCGCCGGCAAAATATGCAGCTACCGCAACGCGAAATCCTGCAAAAGCAGTTGCTTGAGCGGCTGATAGTTAACCGCGCGCAGATGCAACTAGCCCGCGATCTGGGTATTCGGGTTGATGATGCGATGCTGGACCGTGCGGTCGCCAGAATCGCTGAGCAAAATAATATTTCGGTGCAGGCGCTGCGCGATCAGCTCGAGCGAGATGGTATTTCTTTTGCCCGGTTTCGAGATGAGATTCGTGAAGAAATTACCCTGCAGCGTTTGCGAGAGCGTGAGGTTGACAATAAGCTACAAATTACGGAATCAGAGATCGACGGCTTCTTGGCGTCGAGTAGTGCCCGCAATACGGACGCGCTTCAGGAATTGAGCATCGCGCAGATCTTGGTACGGGTACCTGAAAATGCCTCGGCGCAGCAGATCGCCGAGCGCAAAAAACGCGCAGAGCAAGCGATAGAGCAGCTGAAGTCAGGAACCGAGTTTGCCAAAGTGGCGGCCACATTCTCGGACGCGGGTGACGCGTTGAGCGGCGGCGAGCTTGGCTGGCGTAGTCCGGCACGACTCCCGCAGCTATTCGTTGAGGCCGTTGACAAGCTCAAAGACGGCGAGCTGGCTCCGCTGGTGCGCAGCGCTAATGGATTCCATGTGCTGAAGCTGGTAGGTCGGCGTGTGACCGGTGGCGCTAGTGCCAGTGCCAGCAACACCGTGCAGCAAACCCGCGCGCGTCATATTCTGATCAAGGTCAATCAAATTGTCTCTGCGGCCGAGGCTCGTCGTAAACTGCTCGAGCTGAAGTCACGGCTTGAAAATAATGCTGCTACGTTTGAAGACTTGGCGCGGCTCTATTCCAATGATGGCTCGGCCAGCAAGGGCGGTGAGCTCGGTTGGATTTATCCTGGCGATACCGTACCGGAGTTCGAGCGCGCCATGAATTCCCTTAAACCCGGCGAGATCAGCGCACCGATTGAGTCACCGTTTGGTTTTCACCTGATTGAAGTGCTGGAGCGTAAAACCGAGGCGATATCGCGCGAACGCCAGCGTTTGGTGGCGCGTCAGGCTTTGCGCGAGCAAAAACTGGAAGAGGCGTATGAGGATTGGTTGCGGCAGCTACGCGACCGTGCCTATGTCGAGTATCGTTTGGATGACGCAGCCCGATAACACGGATAGTTCATGATGAGCCGACCGCGCATCGCGATTACTTGCGGCGAGCCCGCCGGTATCGGACCGGAAATCGCGCTGCGCGCAGCCCTTGAGGTGGGCGATGCCGATTGCCTCTTGGTGGGTGATGCGTCGCAGATTAAAGCCTTGGGTAGTTTGATCGCACCTGGCCGGCTGCTGCGCACCATTCACTCCGCTGCAGAGCTGGCGCTGCACCAAAACACAATCTGCGTGCTTGATTCGCCATTAGCGGTAGCTCCCCATCCGGGCCAGCTAGATGCGCGTAACGGCCTTGCCGTGCTGTCGATGCTGGATCAGGCGATTGATGCCGCAGTGGCCGGCGAGATTGATGCCATCGTTACGGCTCCGGTACAAAAGCGTACGATCAATGACGCGGGCCATCCATTCACCGGCCATACCGAATACTTCGCAGAGCGCACGGGCACCGCGCATGTGGTGATGATGTTAGCGGGCGAGACCGATGATGGCCCGCTGCGTGTGGCGCTAGAGACCACGCATCTGGCCTTGGCAGATGTGCCCGCCGCAATTACCGCTGATCATTTAATGGCGACAATCTCGATCGTGCAGCATGATCTTGTGACGCGCTTCGGCATAGCCGAGCCGCGTATTTTGGTGACGGGCCTGAATCCGCATGCGGGCGAGGGCGGCTATCTTGGGCGTGAGGAAATTGAACAGATCTCACCTGCTATCGAACGCGCGCGTGAGCGAGGCTGGCAGGTTAGCGGGCCTTATCCTGCGGACACCTTGTTTCAACCCAGATTCCTCGACAACGCTGATTGCGTGCTCGCGATGTATCACGACCAAGGCTTACCCGTTCTCAAGCATGCGACCTTTGGTCATGGCGTAAACATCACGCTGGGTCTGCCCATTATTCGGACGTCGGTCGATCATGGCACCGCATTGGACCTCGCTGCAGCCGGATTGGGCCAGGCCGACCCGACCAGCATGCGAGAGGCGATCCGTGTGGCATGTCAGATGGTGCGCGCGAGCCAATGAGACATTTGCCGAAGAAACGATTCGGACAAAACTTCCTGCACGACGCCAGCGTACTTCAACAGATCATCTCGGCGATTGCGCCGACTCCAGATGACTGCATGGTTGAGATCGGGCCCGGCAAGGGCGCCATGACCGAATTACTGCTGGCGCAATTGCGACAGCTGCATGTGGTTGAGCTTGATCGAGATCTTGTCGCGCTGCTTCAAAAAGCATTTATTCATCGTGGCTTGATCATTCACTCAGCCGACGCCCTGCAGTTTCAATTCGATCAGTTGTGTTCGGATCAACGAAAGCTCCGCATTGTCGGCAACCTTCCTTACAATATCTCAACCCCACTACTCTTTCACCTTGCGCAGTACGCGCCTCTGGTAAAAGACCAGCATTTCATGCTGCAAAAGGAAGTGGTCGAGCGTATGGTTGCGGCACCCGGTGGACGCGACTATGGTCGGCTCTCGGTGATGCTGCAGTGGCGCTATCAAATGACGCAGCTGTTTATTGTTCCGCCACAGACTTTTGATCCGCCACCGAAAGTTGAGTCGGCGATCGTACGCATGGTCCCGATTGCTCAGCCACTCTCGTGTGAGCAGCATTTGCTCGAGCAAGTCGTCACGACTGCTTTTTCACAGCGCCGCAAGGTGATTCGTAACAGCTTGGGTGGTTTGTTTACCGAGGCGCAGCTTGTGGATGCGGGGGTGAATCCTCAGGCTCGACCGGAAACCATCGGTCTTGAGTCCTACGTACATTTAGCCCGACTACTCGCAGCCATAGATTAGACAATTAATCAGCGAAGACAGCTTTGCCACTGAGGGCTTACAAAGTTATCACGTCGACAGCGGTGTCACTGAATTCCTACTGAGTTGTCACTGTGCGCTGCACGCATGATAAGGATGGTGCTGTTCTACCATAGCTATCTAGAATTTAGGTAGTAGCGCGGACTCATGATCGCGCAGTGTCTTGCGCGCTTGCTCAAATTCCGGAAACACAGATTGCACCGTCGCCCAGAACTGGGGCCCGTGGTTCATCTCGCGTAAATGACACAGCTCATGGGTCACCACGTAGTCAATATTCGGTAGCGCAAAATGCATCAGACGCCAGTTCAGCCGAATTTTGCCATCGGCGGTACAAGAGCCCCATTGCGTCGACGCGGACGACAGCGCGAAGCTCTTATAACAAACACCGAGTTTTTCAGCGTAGATGGTTAGCCGCTCAGCGAAGACGCGCTTGGCCTCATTCTGAAGCCAGCCTTGCACACGATCTTTCAGCTGCTGCTCGCTGGCAGGGCTTGGCAAGCTCAGGTGCAGCTCGCGCGCCTGTTCATCGAAATAAGCGCCGCTGAGATTACCGGAATCAGCAACCCGCAAGGTGATCTCATCACCCAAATAGGGCAGGGTCGCGCCGTCACGCCAAACCATGGCGGGCTGCAAGCGTCGAACCGAGCGCTCGCGCTGCTCATTGATCTTGCGGAAGATCCATTGCTGCTTACTAGTAATCGCTAATTCAATTTCATTGATGGTGATCCAGCGCGGTGCGCTGACCCGCAAGCCTTCATCGTCGATTAAAAAACCAATCGTCTTGCGCTTTGACCGCACCAGCCGGTAATCCAGACTAAGGTGATCGAGGTGAATACGTCGGTGCCCCGCAGGAATAGGCGTGTCGGGTACGGTAGAGACGACGGGAGGTGCAGTGGCGCTATCGCTGAAAAGCGCCTCCAAAGAGAGCTGGTTAGGATCAGGGGTTCGTTTTTTTAAGAATCGGGTAAACGTCATCAGCGGTCTCAGCAGCATACTCACTACGCGTAGGCGCCGGGTGTAATCACCCGCATCTCGGATTCTATCCAATACTCGACCTTCTCCATCAGCTGTGCTGCGGTCAAACCTTGCGGCGAGATAGGCGCGCCAATCGATACGGTGATGGTACCGGGTTTTTTGATAAACGCATTGCGCGGCCAGCAATCTCCCGAATTGACCGCGATCGGCACGACCGGGGTGTCGGTGCCGATGGCGAGAATAGCGCCACCGCTTTTGTACTTACCCTGGCTACCTACCGGCGTGCGGGTTCCTTCCGGGAACATGATCACCCACTGCCCATCATCCAGCCGCTGTTTACCGGTTTCAATCACTTGCGTCATCGCTTCACGGCCACGACTACGATCGATTGCAATCATTTGCAGCATCGCCAATCCCCAACCAAAAAACGGAATGTAGAGTAGCGACTTCTTGAAAACAAAAATCATTGGGCGTGGCATCACCCAGCAATAGAAAATCGTCTCCCACGCTGATTGGTGCTTGGATAGTAATATGACCGGCGCATCAGGCAGATTCTCGAAGCCTTTGACTCGCCAATCAATACCGCACACAAGCTTCGCGGCGTAGCAGATGAACACATTCCAGCGGATGATCATCCAATACCGCTGCCGGTATGGCAGTAGCACAAAGCCGAAGCAGCCAATCGCCCAGATTACGGTGGCGATCACGATCAGGACCGCAAATAGCAGTGATCGGATGAATAGCAGCGGGTGGGTCATTAGCTGTTGAGAAACGCAGTAACGTTCAAGACGAGCGCCATGATCTAGCGCTTTTGTGCCAATGCCGCACGCGCAATATCGGTGGTTTCGCTGGCGAGTTGCGCGGTATGAAGTAATTGCTCCACCACCGTGGAAAGATTGTTGAATACCTGTGTCCCTGGTGGCAGGCCACCGGTCGCAAGCGTCTTCTCTCCTTTGCCAGTACGAACCAGGTACGGGGCACAACCGACCTCGAAAGCGGCTTGCATATCGCGTAGCGCATCGCCCACCATCGGCACACCCTTGAGGCTCACACCAAATCGCTTGCCAATGGCGGTCAACATACCGGGCCGTGGCTTACGGCAGTCGCAAAACTCATCCACCGCATGAGGGCAGAAGAAGATCGCGTTAACGTGAGCGCCAACAGCGAGTGCCGATATATGCAGTTTCTGATGGATAGCGTTCAACATCCGCACATCAATCAGCCCGCGTGCAACCGCCTGCTGATTGGTGGCAATGGCAACCTGATAGCCATGCTGATTCAGCCGCGCAATCGCCTCAAGTGACCCGGGAATCGCTCGCCATTCAGCCGGCGACTTGATGTACTCCTCAGAGTCAAAATTGATCACTCCATCGCGATCGAGAATCACCAGCTTTTTAGGCGTTTGCATTCGAGATGACTCAGGTAGCCAGTTTGGAAATATCAGCAACGCGGTTCATCATGCCGTGCAGCGTACTCAGTAGCGAAAGGCGGTTATTACGTAGCGATACATCCTCGGCCATGACCATCACATCATTGAAAAACGCGTCGACATCATCGCGCAGCGCAGCCAGCGCTTTCAAGGTGCCACTGAAGTCGCCAGCGGCAAACGCGCGATCTACCTCATTGCGCGTATCGGTTAGTGCACCGAACAGCCGCTGCTCGGCAGCTTCTTGCAGCAGCGCCGGGTTGATCTCGCCAAGCGTGTGCTCATTCTTCTTGAGAATATTGGTGATGCGCTTGTTGGCAGCAGCGAGCGATTGAGATTCCGGCAGCGCCGAAAACGCTTTTACGGCATCAAGGCGCTTGATAATGTCGTCCAATCTATCCGGCGCCTGCGAAACAACCGCTTCGACCGTATCTTGCGAGTAGCCTCGATCACGCAACAAGCCACGTAAACGGTCATGCAGGAAAATGATGACCTCATCAAACGGCGACGCGAACTGGGTATTGCCTTTGAACGGTTCGGCGGCAAGTGCGAGTAGATGCGATAGCGACAGATTTAATTGTTGCTCGATCAGCATACGCAAAATACCGAGCGCATGCCGGCGCAGCGCAAATGGGTCTTTGTCGCCAGTAGGTGCGAGGCCTATGCCCCATATACCGACCAGCGTCTCTAATTTGTCGGCCAGCGCGACGATAGTGCCGGTGCGTGTTGAAGGCAAAGCGTCACCCGCAAATCTTGGCTGGTAATGTTCGCCGATCGCAGTCGCTACCTCGTCATGCTCACCATCATGCCGTGCGTAGTAAGTGCCCATCACACCTTGTAACTCGGGGAATTCCCCCACCATGTCCGTCAGCAGATCTGCTTTCGACAGCAGAGCGGCGCGTTCAGCCAGCGCAGCATCTGCATTCAGTGACTTGGCGATCGCCCCGGCCAGTGCTACGACCCGACCATTGCGCTCGGCTTGTGAGCCTAGCTTGTTGTGATACACGACCGAAGCCAAGCCACCGATGCGGTCATGCAAAGACCGCTTCCTATCTTGTTCAAAGAAGAATTTTGCATCGGATAGACGTGGACGGATAACCCGCTCATTACCGCGGATGATATGGCTCGGATCAGGTGTTTGAACATTGGAGACAATCAGAAAACGGGAGCGTAGCTTGCCGGCTTTATCGGTCAGCGCAAAATATTTCTGATTGGTTTGCATGGTCAGAATCAGACATTCCTGCGGCACTGCCAGAAACGCATCATCGAATTGGCAAGCATATACCACCGGCCATTCCACCAGTGCCGTGACCTCATCCAACAGCGCGGGCGGCATCAGGATGTCATCATCACCCGCAGCGGCAAGCAAGTCGCCATGAATGGTCTGCTTCCGCGTTTCGAATGATGCGATCACCTTGCCTTGCTCGCGCAGTATCTCTGCGTAATGGTCAGCCGCTGGAATGCTCAGCAGTGATTGCTTAGACAAGAAACGGTGACCCAGCGTCGTCCGGCCGGACTGAAGGCCAAGTATTGATAAGGGCACGACTTGATCATCGAGCAGCGCGAGCAGTCCATGCACGGGACGTACGAACTGCACCGTCTCGCCATCGGGACGCTGGTAACTCATGACTTTCGGAATCGGTAATTTACCGATGCTTTCCTCAAGCGTGGCCTGAAGGCCGTTGGCAAGTGCCTGACCCGGCGCGGTGTAACTGAAAAAAAGGCTCTCTGCTTTGCCGTCGCTGGCGCGCTCAAGCTCAGCCAGCTGAATACTTTCGCGACCCGCCTGCGAGGCTAAGGCGGACAGTTTTTTTTGTAGCGGTGCGGTGGGGTTACCGTCTTTGTCCAGCGCCACGCTCACAGGCAATACTTTTTCGCGAATGGGTTTGTCGGGCGATGAGCGCCGCACCGATGTGATGTGGACAGCTAAGCGTCGCGGGCTTGCATAAGCAGTGGCCACTGCACCCGCCTCAAGAAAGTCGCGCGTAGCGAGGCCGTCGCGGATCAATGTTGCGAAGGTATCGCCGAGACGCGCCAGCGCCTTGGGGGGTAATTCTTCAGTCAGTAATTCAAGCAGCAGTGTATGGGTCATTGGCAACGTCTCGGCATGCAGTAAGCGGGTACTCATGCAGCAGGTGTATGGGCAGCAGGTATTTAGGCGGAATGTATTCAAGCGGCTTTACGCGTGTCACCCAGCATCGGAAAGCCGAGCGCTTCACGTGATGCGTAATACGCTGCAGCGACGGCACGCGCGAGATTGCGAATTCGGCCGATGTACGCAGCACGCTCGGTGACAGAAATGGCGCCGCGAGCATCCAGCAAGTTGAAGGTATGCGCCGCCTTCAGCACCATTTCGTAAGCGGGGAGAGCCAGCTTGGCTTCCATCAGCCGCTTGGCTTCAGACTCATAATTGGAAAACAGCGAGAACAGGAACTCGGCATTCGAGTGCTCGAAGTTGTAAGTTGATTGCTCAACTTCATTTTGATGAAACACATCGCCATACGTCAGCGATTTTTTCACGTCATTGTCTTCCCATTCAGTCCAGACCAGATCAAACACATTCTCCACGCCTTGCAGATACATCGCGAGTCGCTCAATACCGTAGGTGATCTCGCCCAGCACCGGTTTGCAATCGATGCCACCGACTTGCTGGAAATAAGTGAGCTGCGTGACTTCCATGCCATTGAGCCAGACTTCCCAACCGAGACCCCAAGCGCCGAGGGTCGGGTTTTCCCAGTCATCTTCAACGAAACGCACATCGTTTTCGGTCAGCTTGAGCCCCAGGGCTTCAAGCGAGCCGAGGTAAAGATCCAGAATATTTTCCGGCGCTGGTTTGAGCACCACCTGATACTGGTAGTAGTGCTGCATGCGGTTCGGATTGTCACCGTAGCGTCCATCCTTCGGCCGGCGCGATGGCTGCACATAGGCGGCGCGCCAGGGTTCGGGCCCGATCGCGCGCAGAAAGGTCGCCGTGTGCGAGGTACCGGCACCCACTTCCATGTCATAGGGTTGCAGCAGCGCGCAGCCGTGGTTATCCCAGTAGTTCTGCAGTTTCAGAATGACTTGTTGGAAGCTCAGCATGAGGGATTAACCCGATTGGCCAAAACCCAAGATTTTATCGGGTTTTATCAGGGCCAGGCCCACCGCTTTTCGAATATCCTCAAAGCCTGTGTCGTTAGGTCAATCGGCTTAAGAGAACGGCTGTTAGTCGTAGACCGAGCGCCCGCGTGATCGTAGCCACAGAATGACCACCACACCCAACGCCACACCCACCGGTAGCCCGTTTCCGATCCGAACATAAGGCGTTAAGCCCTCGGTACCTTGGACCTTGGCTTCCAGCGCGCCTTGGGTGAATGGCGCGAGCTGCGCGATGATCTGTCCGCGGTGATCAATCACGGCCGTAGCCCCTGTGTTGGTGGCGCGTAGCATCGGCCTGGCGGTTTCGAGTGAGCGCATTTGCGAAATTTGCAGGTGCTGTGGCAGCGCGATGCTATCGCCGAACCATGCAATATTTGAAACATTCAACAGTATGCTCGGCAAAGGCGCGTGACGATCGGCGGCAGCAAAAAGTTGTGCCGCAATTTCTTCGCCGAACAAATCTTCGTAGCAGATATTCGGCAACACCCACTGGTCTTTCACATGAAAAGCCGGCTGATGCAGATCACCGCGTCCAAAATCACCGAGCGGCATACGCATCATGTCGACGAACCACCGAAAACCCATCGGGATAAATTCACCAAACGGTACCAAGTGGTGCTTGTCGTAGCGGTAGGCCACGCCATTACCAATCCCGACCACGCTGTTCAAATAAATGCCGGGCGCGGTACTCCAAGGCGCGCCGAGCAAAATGCGGGTGTCATTTTGTTTTGCGAACGCGGATAACTGATCCAGATAATCTGCCGGTAACTGGCTCGAGAGTAGCGGTATCGCGGTCTCGGGTGTGGCAATCAAATCGGCGCGTTGCGCCATCACCATGTCCTGGTACAGCGCAAGCGATGCGGCGATCTGCTCCGGCTCGAATTTCATCTCCTGCGCCACGTTGCCTTGCAGTAGGCGCACAGAGATCGGCTGGCCGAGTGCCGCGCCCCACTGCAGATCCTTGAGCAAATGACCGCACACCGGAACCACGATGAGCAGGCCAACGGCCACCCAGTGCGGCCGTCGTAGCATGATGATCAACGCGACACAGCCAGCCAGCACGCCCGCCAACAGACCAATACCAAACACACCTATCAGCGGCGCGTAACCACCCAGCGGGCTGAGCGTATGCGCATAACCAGTTGCCAGCCACGGGAACCCAGTGAAAATCCAGCCACGCGTCCAATCGGCCAGCAGCCAGCAGCAGGGCATTAATAGCAATAGCGTCATCGGCCATTGCAAAATAATCGTGATGCGCTTCGCAAGCCCTAATGCCAAACCGTACAGCAGCCCCAAGCTGGCAGCGAGAAGAAATACGGCGAGTGCTGCCATCCATGGCGGCATGCCGCCGAAATCATGCAGGCTGATAAAGAGCCAGTGCGTGCCAGCGCCAATGGCGGCGGTCGCAAACGCCCAGCCGATCCGGAACGCCGCTTTAGCGGATTTGGCACGTTGCGCCAGAATGAACAGAAGCGCCAAGGCCGCGATCTGAATTTGCCACCAGCCGAACGGCGCAAATGCGAGCACCGTCGCCGCGCCCGATATCAGTGACAGCATGAAGGGTAGGGAAATCACGCGTATCCTGCGGTTAGCTGCAAGCCGCTCAAGAACATCGCGTGACAGCAGCGCATCATCCGGCGTCGCCGAACAAGCGCTCCGGCAGTTTCTCAACCATCAGTACATGCACCTGACGCGCATCTGCACGCAGCACGTCAAAACGCAAGCGACCCATCGTGAATTGCTCACCTTTACGTGGCATGCGACCGAGGTGTTTGGCGACCACACCCCCAATGGTATCTACATCACCATTCGGGAGTTGGGTTTCCAGTTGCTCGTTAAACTGCTCAACCTCTGTCAGCGCCTTTACGCGCCAGCGGGGACCAAAATCGCCGTCATTGACGCTGAGAATATTGTCTTCTTCTTCGTCAAAATCGTATTCATCTTCGATGTCGCCGACAATTTGCTCGAGCACGTCTTCAATCGTAATCAGACCGGCCACGCCACCATACTCGTCAACCACAATCGCCATATGGTTGCGATTGGCACGAAAATCACGCAGCAAGACATTCAGGCGCTTGGATTCCGGGATATACACTGCTGGCCGCAACATATCGCGTACATCAAAAGACTCATGCGCGTAGTAGCGCAGTAAATCTTTGGCGAGCAGGATGCCCACCACCTTGTCGCGATCGCCATCGATCGCCGGAAAGCGCGAGTGCGCGGTCTCCAGCACCATCGGAATCCATTCGTCGATCGGCTTGGCAAGATCGACGACATCCATCTGCGAGCGCGGGATCATGATGTCGCGAGCGGCAAGATCGGCCACTTGAAACACACCCTCAATCATCGACAGCGCGTCGGCGTCGATGACGTTGCGCGTGTGCGCCTCGTGTAATAAGGCGAGCAACTCGGCGCGGTTTTCGGGTTCAGGAGCGATCAGCGCGGTGAGTCGTTCAAGCAGCGATCGTTGCTGTTTCTGCTCGGCTGGACGACTGCCGGGGGGATAGTCTTGCATTGGGCGCAAAACCAGAGTTCAGGAAGCCGCAGGATACCGCAAAACGCATCGGGGATTATGAAATCGACCGCTCTGCGGCCGCATCCCATTACTGAATTGGAATGATTCTAGGTTTGCGCCATGCCTAATGCGGCCAGTATTTCTGCTTCGAGCGCTTCCATCTCGGCCGCTTCGTCATCGGCCTCATGATCGTAGCCTTGCGCGTGCAACACGCCATGCACGATGAGATGTGCTGCATGCCGCATCACCGGCAGCGCCTGCTGTTCGGCCTCACGCAGCACGACATCGACACACAGCACAATATCAGCGCGTACAACATCGCCCGGCTCACCCTCATCCGAGTCGTTGTAGGTAAAGGTGAGCACATTGGTCGCGTAGTCTTTGCCACGATAGTCACGATTCAACTGCCGTCCTTCGTCTTGATAAACAAAACGCACGACCAACTCTGCCGGAGCAAACTGTGCCGCCTTCACCCAGCGCCGAATATCCGGCCTTGATAGCACTGCGGCTAACCGACGATCTGCGTATTGCACCGAGAGCGTCAGCTTATGTCGTGTCATTTCGATGATTCGCGACCGGAAGCAGCCTCATAGGCATCAACAATGCGCGCCACCAGCGGGTGCCGTACTACATCCGCACTGGTGAAGCGTGTGAAGGCAATGCCGCGCACACTTTCCAGTACTGACAAGGCATCGACCAGCCCGCTTTTTTGACCGCGCTGCAGATCAATTTGCGTGATATCGCCAGTGACCACCGCTTTACTGCCAAAGCCAATTCGGGTCAGGAACATTTTCATTTGTTCGGGCGTGGTGTTTTGCGCTTCGTCCAAAATAATGAACGCGTGATTCAGCGTGCGGCCTCGCATATACGCCAGCGGCGCGATTTCAATCGCCTGCTTTTCGAACATTTTTTGGGTACGGTCGAAGCCGAGCAAATCGTAGAGCGCGTCATATAAAGGGCGAAGATAAGGATCAACCTTTTGCGCCAGATCACCTGGTAAAAATCCGAGGCGCTCACCCGCTTCGACTGCCGGACGTGTGAGCACAATACGGCGCACCGCGTCACGCTCCAGCGCATCAACCGCACAGGCAACGGCCAAATAGGTTTTGCCGGTGCCGGCCGGCCCAACGCCAAATGTGATGTCATTACCCAGAATATGCTTCAGGTATTGCCGCTGATGAGGCGTGCGCCCTCGTAAATCAGCACGTCGGGTTTTTAAAACTGGATTATCAATCGCCTGGTCTGATTCATCCGTTGCAGGTCCGGTTGCGTTATCGGCGCCTTGCAAACGCGTTGTCGCCGATGCGTTACCTACTTTTGCCCGCGCTTCCGCCAGCGCGAGTTGTACATCATTGACGGAGATCGGCTTGTGCGCATCAGCATAAAAGCGCTCGAGCAGCGCGACGGCATGCTCCGCATTATGGCCGTCAGCGATAAATTTTTCACCGCGTCTAAACAAGGTGACATCTAACGCTGCCGCTATTTGACGCAAGTTCTCATCGACCGGACCGCACAGATTCGCGAGCCGGGTATTGTCGACCGGGTCAGGAGAAAAAAATCGGGTGGCAGAGGTATTCAAGCGACCGGCTTCACTGGTGAATCACGATATCGCCACGCAATGAAAACGGATGGCTGGCAGTGATCAGAACATCAACAAATTGCCCAATCAGTCGGGCTGCATTGGGGCCGCCGGCGAAATTCACGACGCGATTATCTTCCGCACGGCCTTGCAGCTCGGATACCTCGCGTTTCGAGGGCCCCTCCACGAGCACACGCTGCACACTTCCTACCATGGCGTCGGAATAGCGCCGGGTGTTCTCTGCAATACGTTTCTGAAGCGCCTGTAGACGAGAAAGTTTCACCTCATACGGTGTGTCATCGGGTAGATTGGCCGCCGGGGTGCCAGGGCGTGCACTGAAAATAAAGCTATAGCTATTGTCGTAACCGATATCGTCTACTAACTTCATTAATGCATCGAAGTCTTTGTCATCTTCACCGGGGAAACCGACGATAAAGTCTGACGCGATTGAAATCGTCGGGCGAACCGCGCGCAGGCGGCGAATGATCGACTTATATTCCAACACTGTGTAGCCACGCTTCATCGCTGCCAGAATTTTGTCCGAGCCGTGTTGTACAGGGAGGTAGAGATGATTGACGAGCTTTGGTACCTTGGCGTAAGTGTCGATCAGCCGCTGAGTAAATTCCTTTGGATGACTGGTAACGTAGCGGATACGCTCAATGCCGTTAAATGTCGCGATGTACTCGATCAGCAGCGCGAAATCGGCGATTTCACCATCGCTCATGATGCCGCGATAAGCATTTACATTTTGACCGAGCAGCGTGATCTCGCGCACGCCTTGCGATGCTAAATGTGCCACCTCGGCGAGCACATCATCGAAGCGACGCGATACTTCTTCACCCCGGGTATAAGGCACCACGCAGTAGCTGCAGTATTTACTGCAGCCCTCCATAATGGATACAAAGGCGCTTGCCCCTTCCACTTTAGCGGGCGGTAGGTGATCAAATTTTTCAATTTCGGGAAAGCTGATATCAATCTGCGGCCTGCCGGTATCTTGCCGCTGCCTCAGTAATTCGGGCAAGCGATGCAGCGTCTGCGGACCGAACACGACGTCGACATAGGGCGCTCGCTGCACGATCGCAGCGCCTTCTTGAGACGCAACACAGCCGCCAACACCAATCATCAGCTTGGGATTTTTCTGCTTAAGCTCTCTGACCCGACCAAGATCGGAAAACACCTTCTCTTGCGCCTTTTCGCGCACTGAGCACGTATTGAACAGAATAATGTCAGCATCGTCTGGCGTATCGGTACGCGTGACAGGCTGGTCTACCCCGAGCACATCGGCCATTTTGTCAGAGTCGTATTCGTTCATCTGACAGCCGAATGTTTTAATGAAAAGCTTTTTATGCATCGTAAATAATCGGGGTCAAAAATTTGCGCAGTGTCCGTCTTGGCATTGATCTGCTCAGGCGGTTAGCGTCGATTGGACTTGTGCCCGCTTGTACGTTACCGGCGGTGTCGCCGAGGGCGAACAGCGTCTTGCTGCGCAACAGCCGGCAAAGTATAGCAGGGGTGACGGGACCACGTAGTTCGCCATTGATGCGCGTTTTGGAAAGCGAATCATGCGGCGCTATATTCTCTTAAATTGAATATCTTTCTCTACTGCAACATTAATAGCGAAGGTGTTGTAGATAATATTGAAAGCGGCGGATGTATTTAAAGCATTGATTAAATCTGATATATTCCGCTCGCTTCAACTTTTATTGCTTTTTTCACTTGAGGATTCTTATGCCACGACTCTCAGTAGATGCCCAACTTGCACGTATTCAGAAGCAGAAAGCAGCGCTGGAAAAAAAAGAACAATTGCTTAAAAGCAAGGCTGAAAATAAAGATTTAGCGAAAATTATCGCGCTGATTAAAAAGGCCGGATTGAGCGCAAGTGAAATTACCAAAGCGATGAAAGCTGGTCGTGGTCGACGCAAGGGCAGCACCAGCAAGCTGGCTGGTAAAAAAATCCCACCGAAATATCGCAATCCC
Organism: Betaproteobacteria bacterium; assembly: GCA_016868055.1. Taxonomy (GTDB): domain Bacteria; phylum Pseudomonadota; class Gammaproteobacteria; order Burkholderiales; family Burkholderiaceae_D; genus Pernthalerella. The sequence continues at coordinate 900 of VGHX01000015.1, read as the reverse complement.
GCCAACAAGACGCAGACTTGGACCGGCCGAGGTAAGCTGCCCCTCTGGGCCGCGGAGCTAAGAGAGTTGGGTAAACTGGAGAAGGCGCTGATCAAGGGCTGACTGGCGCAGAGGGGCTGAACATGCGGGTATTGTGCGGACTGATCGGGGTGATGGTGCTGCCGCTAGCAGCGCAGGCAGACGCTGTCCGCAGCAACCAGAAGGACTATGGGAGCCAGAGCAACACGGTCACATCGCACGCGCACGGCGCGCCAGCCAAGGTGGTGCCGCCACCTTCGCCCGCCTCAGTCAACCCAGTGGTGGTGGTGACACCACCGGCCGCGCCGCAGCCGACCCCTGCTGGTCGGCGCCCCTGACTTTGAGGTTCTAGTTTTTCGCTGGGCCTCGACCATCATCGCAAGTTCGTAAAGTCGTGACAGCATGGAACAGACGATCTTCGATAAATACGGTGGCATTCCTGTCGTTACGGATATCGTCCGCGACTTTTACAAGCGCGTCCTACGACGTCCGAATTTGCGTCGGTATTTCCTCAACGTCGAGGTGGATCATCTGATTCAGCATCAGGTAGCTTTTGTATCGATTGCGATGGGGCGCATGCCTCACCACTACGTAAGTCGCAATATGCGGCTCGCTCATCAAGGCCGAGGTATCACCGGCGCGTCTTTTGACCTGATGCTTGAGTAGTTATCCGATACGCTCAGATCACACGAATTTGACGAGCAAGATATTCTTGAAGTTGTTGCGAATGTGAAGAAATACAAAAGCCAAATTGTCGAGCGTTAACTTGTCAATCGCAATGGCTCCCATCGAAGTGCTGAGCTCGCGTCGCCCGTAGCTCGATCTTGTCTTTAGAGGTTTCCAGCTTCCTTCTATTACTGGCATTGGACTGAATATCTTTGA
>VGHX01000014.1 GCA_016868055.1 Betaproteobacteria bacterium | reverse complement strand
AAAATCTGTCTCGCTCCCTGGTGAATGGGGATCGAATTTCTTCGTTGACGAAAAAGGAATATTAAATAGGAAAGATTATAAAGATAAGTTCTATGTGGATTATTCAAAGGAGTTATTTTGGGAAAATGGTATCAATCAAAAAAAATTAAATAAATCTGATCTTAAAATTTGTGTTAAAGCGATTCAGGCTGAAGCTGACAAAAAGGGGTGGCAAGTTGTTTGGCCGCCTGATAAATGAGTTTATCTATTTTATTTTTTAAAGAATTTTTTGAATCAAGAAAATTTTTTCGGGTGCAATAAATTGCTTAAGTTGAATGACATTCTTGATAATTCTAGCTCACTCCAAAATTATTAGTTAAGGATATAAGTGGAGAAAATAAAAAACTTCGAAGATATTTGGGATACTGGACACGTAACTCCAGCATCTTTATCAGGCAGAAATATCGATCTGTTTAAAGAGCGAACAAATGCTGTTCGAGTAGTAGCTCAGCGATGGATCTATCAAGGTAAATTACATCAGATTCCTTTTTTTGTTCGTCTTCTAGCAGACGATACTGGTCTAGTTCATTATGAGCATAATGACCCACGAGGCAATCGTATAGTTGTACTAAACAGAGATGAATCAAGGCGATTAGTTATCGAAGTTCCAAAAGTGGACTCTCGCTCCCAGCCGGACAAAGTTTATTTGAACCTTCCACCAAGCCCTGCTCGATTTGGGGGTATCACATGGGGGTGCGAAGGCAACGATGGCCATACGGATTATCTTTTTGATTTTGATTGGAACACAGGTGACCTAATACGTTTTGCTCGGCCATCACGGCCTTGGTAAGAGCATTCACCTCCTCACCTTGTACTACGGTCAAAGCGGGTTAGCCCGGCGCTTACCTTCGGACGCTTAGCAGGCTAAGAATATTTTAAGTGACATCGGCATAGTCACCTACCATTTACCAAGCATCATCCCTCACGCAAATCAGAACTTTTTCATTCGAAAACACCTATCAAGACGCCGTACTTTCAACTCACAATCGCGAAAGGCTCAGACGGTAAGCTGACGCTTTCCCTAGCCATTCTGAATGGCGGCCACTAGGTCACTCTGCGCCTCTGCATTAGAAGCTCGCAGGGTGATGTTGACCCTGTTTATATTACAAGGTGATTCCGCACAATGGAAATTCGAATCAGGCCATTCAGCTCTAGCGAAAAATATGCGCTTGAGCTACATGAGTTTTGGCCAAAGGGCAGATATGTGAAATTTCTAAAGAATTTTTGTGCTCACATCGGTGCTGTTTTTTTGGATTGGCAGCAGCGTCTAGATTCCGGTGTGGGTCACATCAGCTTCGAGAGTCAAGAGTTAATCGTTTCTTGGTCTGACTTTCCCGATACCTTTTCTTTTGACTGTCATACCCAAATGCAAGCAGAGCGATTGAGGCGCCTCATTGACGAATATATGGCGGCAAACGACTGCTACAGACCTACTCACTAGCTCACGCTGGAGAATGGCAGGCTTTCGAGGAGCAGAAGAATCAAGCTGCATGCCGATCTGCTTGGCCCGAAACGGTTTTTAGTTGCGACAACAGTTGCGCTTCTTTTTCTTTGGCATTACGCAAATGCCGTTCTTTGACATGCCCGTAACCGCGAATCTCTTCTGGTATGCGTGCGACTTCTGTTACGAGCGGGTGATTATTAACATTCAGCGACGCACACAATGAGGTGATAGTGGCACGGTACTGCTCTATGAGCGCGCGTTCTGTCTTGCGTTCTTCAGTGTGTCCAAACGGATCCAAGGCGGTGCCGCGCAAAAATTTCAGCTTGGCGAGCACTGGGAACACCATGCCTACCCAGCTTCCATAAGGCTGCTTGATCAGATGGCCTTTGTCATCGCGCTTGGAGAGAAGCGGTGGTGCCAGATGATATTTCACCTGATAGTCGCCTTCGAACATATTGGCAATGCGCGCCTTGAACGCCGGATTACTGTGCAACCGTGCTACTTCATACTCATCTTTGTAGGCCATTAACTTGAACAGATAACGCGCCACTGCTTCGGTCAGTGGCAGGCTACCGCTATCACCGACTACTTGCCGCTCTTCCCCGCGAACTTTCTCAACAAATAAACGGTATTGCTGTGCGTAGCGAGCGCTTTGATACTCGCTGAGAAACTCTGTGCGGTGGGTAACTAGCTCATCCAGCGACTGCTTACGCTTGAACGCGATCACTTGTGCAGGCGACTGTGCGTTCAGGGTTTGCTCGAGGCCCTCAAGATCATACGCTGCGAGTCGACCCCAAGCGAATGACTGCTGGTTAAAGTCAACCGATACACCATTCAGCTTAATGGCTTGCATCAGTGCTGATTCGGGTAACGGCACCCAGCCACGCTGCCATGCGTAGCCCAACATGAACATGTTGGTAGCGATAGAGTCACCCATCAAGGCAGTGGCAATTCTTCCCGCTTGGATAGCGTCGACATGATCATCGCCGCACGCGGTGCGAATCGCTTCAACTGACGCCGCGTCCGGGTAAACCCAATCCGGGTTTTTGACGAAGGCGGCGGTGGGTGCCAGGGTTGCGTTCACGACTGCATGCGTACGCCCCTCGCGCATGCGCGATACCGCATCTTTGCTCGCCGCGACCAAGACATCACACCCGATCAGGAGATCCGCCGCGCCGGTACCAACGCGCGTGGAAAAAATATGCGCATCCGAATCAGCCAATCGTACATGCGACATCACCGGCCCGCCTTTTTGTGCCAAGCCACTCATGTCAAGCACGGTACACGCCTTGCCTGCTACATGCGCGGCCATGGCAAGAATCTGCCCGACAGTCACCACACCAGTGCCACCAATACCGGTGACCAGTACACCAAAGGGTTGGGCGAGCGACAGAAGCTCGGGCGTAGGTAATGAAGCGGCGCGTTCTAACGCACCTGCTTGGCCCGCATCTTTGCTTGATGCTTTCTTGGGCTTTTTGAGCTGACCACCTTCGACGGTGACAAAGCTCGGGCAGAAGCCCTGCACGCAAGAGAAATCTTTGTTGCAGGTAGATTGATTAATCTGCCGTTTACGACCCAACTCGGTCTCAAGTGGCTCGACAGATAAACAGTTTGATTGCGCACTGCAATCACCACAGCCTTCGCATACTGCCTCGTTGATGACAGTGCGCTTGGCAGGATCGGGGTAGGTGCCACGCTTGCGGCGACGGCGCTTCTCGGAAGCACAAGTTTGGTCGTAGATGATGGCGGATACTGATTGAATCTCACGTAGCTCACGCTGTACCGCATCCAGTTCACTGCGATGGCGTATGGTGGTTCCGGCGCCCCATTCGGTATCCGCCGGGTATTTATCCGGCTCGTCAGTCACCACCACGATAGGTTTAACACCCTCGGCAGCGATTTGACGTGAGATCATCGCCGGATCGAGCGGGCCATCATGCGTCTGTCCACCCGTCATGGCGACAGCATCATTAAACAAAATTTTATAGGTCATGCAGACCTTGGCGGCTACTGCTGCGCGAATAGCCAGCAAACCGGAATGAAAATAGGTGCCGTCACCAATGTTGGCGAACACGTGTGGCTCGTCGGTGAATGGCGCCTCGCCAATCCACGTCACACCTTCAGCGCCCATGTGGGTTGCGGTGGCGGTTGAGCGATCCATCCATAGCGCCATGTAGTGACAACCAATACCGGCCAGCGCGCGACTGCCCTCCGGTACACGCGTTGAGGTGTTGTGCGGGCAGCCAGAGCAAAAATAAGGAATACGATCTTTTTGTGGATCCGATTTACTGACCTTTAGCGTTGCTTCTTTTGCTTCGATGAACGCGAGCCGCTCTCTCACGCGCTGCTCAACCGGATGACCCGCAAAATACGTAGAAATACGCGATGTAATAGCACGCGCTACCAAGGTGGGGTTGAGTTCATAGGTAGCAGGCAATAGCCACTCGCCATGACCTGCGCGGCGAGAGTTACTCCATTCACCGGAATCATCAAATTTGCCCACCACGCGCGGACGAACATCATCGCGCCAGTTGTAGAGCTCTTCTTTGAGTTGGTATTCGAGTAGCTGGCGTTTTTCTTCGATGACCAGAATTTCTTCCAGGCCGGTGGCAAACGCGCGCACACCGGATGCTTCAAGCGGCCAGCTCATACCCACTTTGTATAAACGCAGACCGATATCGCGCGCGACGTGCTCGTCAATGCCCAGGTCATCCAGCGCCTGACGTGTATCGAGATAGGCTTTACCAGCGCTGAGAATCCCGAAGCGCGGGCGTGGGCTGTCCCAAATGATTCGGTTCAGCTGGTTCGCGCGCGCATACGCCAGTGCGGCGTACCACTTGTAATTGACCAGGCGCGTTTCCTGATCAAGCACAGCGTCCGGCCAGCGAATATTCAAACCACCTGCCGGCATGTCGAAATCATCCGGCAAAATAATTTGCACGCGATCGGGGTCGATATCAACCGTAGCACCTGATTCAACAATATCGGTGACGCATTTCATCGCTACCCACAGGCCGGTATAGCGGCTCATGGCCCAGCCATGCAAACCGTAATCAAGATACTCTTGTACCGTGGAGGGATACAGCACTGGAATACCGCAGGCTTTAAGAATGTGCTCGCTCTGATGCGCATTAGTGGATGACTTGGCGGCGTGATCGTCACCGGCCAACACGAGCACGCCCCCATGTTGCGCGCTGCCCGCGCCATTAGCGTGCTTGAACACATCGCCGGTGCGATCAACACCGGGCCCTTTGCCGTACCACATGGAGAATACCCCGTCGTACTTCGCACCGGGGAATAAATTGACCTGCTGCGTGCCCCAGATGCTCGTGGCCGCCAGGTCTTCATTCACACCGGGCTGGAAACGGACGTGATGCGCCTCGAGATATTTTTGTGCTTTGGCCGCGGTTTGATCAACGCTGCCGAGCGGCGAGCCACGATAACCCGTAATAAACCCGGCGGTATTCAAGCCGTCCTTGAGATCGCGCTGCCGCTGCAGCATGGGTAGCCGTATCAGCGCTTGGGTGCCGGTCAGGAACACGCGACCCCGCTCCAGGGTGTACTTGTCATCCAGCGTAATCGCGTCTGGCTGCAAGGCGTGCAAGGATGCGAGTGGGGCGTTCATCAGATTCTCCAAGGGGATGCCGGGTGCACAGACGCAAGTATGGCAGCGCGCCGCAAGATCGTACAAGCGTCCCGCAAATCAGGCTGACGCAGCCCCGCCGGCATGTACCGCGTGCGCGACCGCCTGTACTCGTGCGGCATGGATTACGTCCGGGATCTTATCGGTCGCGTGCTCGCCCGCGCTGCCGGTGACTGCGGCTGCGATCGCTCCGGCGTCGACCGACTGCGCAGCCGAAAGGGCGCACTGCAATAAGGGTTTCTGAGGGAAGTTTTGGTTGGTGCGCGTGGCGTGCACGCATTGGCATGCATCGAGTAAGGCCGCAAAGCGTGCCGGCTTGCGAAAGGCATCGCAACGCTCAAACAACCTCACCATGGCAGCAGCAGATGCGGCCTCGGCTCGCGCAACCACCGCCTGCTCGCGCACTACCACGACGGCTAAGTCGCGCACCTCATGCGGCACCCTCAGGCGTTTACACAAACGCTCGACTAAAACAGCAGCGCGTGCATCAGCAGCGAGATCAGCAGACAAATCAGAACTCGCGATCGGCGCGTGTCCAATCGCCGGCAGCAGCACGGCGAAGCGTATCGCCAGCGATGCATTCTGGCGCGCAGCATGATCTACAGCTTGTAAGGCGTGGGCGAAACAATCCACCGGCTCGGTACGATGCGTTACCAATGCCTCCACAGCTGAATCTTGCTGCTGCTTTGGTTCTTGCTTTGGTTCTTGCTTGAGTTCTTGCTTAGGTTGAAGCGGCGAGGCTTGCAGTGAGAGCCCTACCAGCGCATCAAGCTCAGGGAAAACGCGCGCCAACGCACCGCACTCGCGCAGCACGTCAAACATACGTGATGGTGCCGGCTCGGACAAACCGCGCGATAGCTCTTGCCATACTCGTTCTGCAACCAAGGCGTCAACCTCGCCAGCACTTACCATCTGACGCATCAAGCCCATGGTCTCAGTCGCGATGGAGAATTCAGTAAAACGCGCAGCGAACCGTGCAACCCGCAATATGCGCACCGGGTCCTCGGTAAATGCGGGCGACACATGGCGAAACACCCGCGCATCAATATCAGCACGGCCACTATAGGGGTCAGTTAGCGTGCCATCTTCAGCTTGTGCGATGGCGTTGATGGTGAGATCACGTCGCTGCAGGTCTTGCTCAAGGCTGACGTCGGCAGCGGCATGAAATGCAAAGCCAGTGTAGCCAGGTGCAGTTTTTCGCTCGGTGCGCGCAAGCGCATATTCTTCATGCGTCTGCGGATGCAAAAAAACCGGGAAGTCTTTACCGACCGGTACGAAGCCGAGTGCTTGCATCTGCTCGGGCGTTGCGCCCACCACCACATAGTCACGATCTTTGACAGGTAAGCCGAGCAGTGCGTCACGTACCGCACCACCCACCACATACGTCTTGAGACCGGTCATGTAACCGGACGTAGGTAATCTGGCGCGACTGCTTCGAGTGGTGTCGGCTGCCAGTGGGGCGGCGTGGGGTACTGGCCGCTAGCGATGTTGTGTTGCTTCATTGAGTCGAGATTATCGCGGCTCATCAATGTGGGGCCCGGCAAGAGCTCAAGCATCAGCGCTTGCAGACGCGCGACCCAGTCTGGCAAGCCAATCACCGGGCGGGCATGGCCGCTGTATTCGCCGGCCAGTCGCACTAATTCACGCAAACGGTAAACATGCGGGCCTGTTAGCTCAACCACCTGACCGATGCTACCGGGCTGATCAAGCGCATCCACAAAAGCTTGTGCCACATCGCCCACATACACCGGCTGAAACTGCGTATCTGCACCCCCCAATGGCATGACGGGCGCTAGCGCTTGCAGCGTGGCGAACAGATTCAAAAAACTGTCCTCGGCACCAAACACCACGGAAGGACGAAACGAGGTTACTTGCACGTCTTTGGCATCGAGCAGGATACGCTCGCCTGCTGCTTTTGAGCGCGAGTACATCGAAGGACCGTCGATGGCTGCGCCCAGCGCCGACATATGCAATACACGCTTGACGCCATGACGCGCGCATACTTGTGCCAGCAAGCGTGGTAAAGCGACGTGCGCGTGTTCAAATGCTCGGCCCCACGGTCGTGCTGGCCAGGAGTGCAAGACGCCGACCAAATTGATCACGGCGTCGACGCGAGGCAGAAAGCGATCGAGCGTAGCAGGATCGTAAATATCTGCGATAGTTACCTGCACAGTGGGCAGTACCTGTAAATGACGCGCGCGATGATAGCGACGCGTCGGCACGATGACTTGACGACCGGAAGCCGATAGCCGCGCCGCGATATGGGTACCAATAAACCCGCTACCGCCAAGTAGAAGTACAGAGCCGTGATGCATTGTGTGCCTTAAGGTAAATCGCCAAGTTCGATCAAATGTGCGTCACGGGGTGATACCGTACCGAGCCGGGCTTTGAGCGATGGCGCATGGCTATCGAAGTGCAGCGCATACCATGTTGCGTTCGCAAGCACGGCCTTGACGTAGCCACGCGTCTCGGAAAAAGGAATACTCTCGGCGAAGATAGCGCCTTCGACCGGTTTGTCGAGCAAGGCACGCCACTGACGCGGTCGGCTCGGCCCGGCGTTATACGCTGCAGTCGCCAGCGTTTGTGAGCCACTAAGACTGGCCAGCACCATGTTCAGGTATTGTGTACCCAAGGTGATGTTGGTGCGGGTGTCATTTAATCCCGATAATGAAAAACCACTCATACCGATTTTTTTGGCGACATAGGTCGCGGTACGCGGCATGATCTGCATGAGTCCCGAGGCGCCCACCACAGAACGCGCGCTTTTTATAAACCGGGATTCTTGTCGTATCAAACCATAGACCCATGCCTTATCTAGCCCGATGCCAGCGGTTGCGGCGTGCATGATGTCTTCATGCGGTGTCGGATAGCGCTGCGCCAGATCAAGCTCAAGCTTGGCGCGATCGGCCGCTGCCACCATACGGTCCAGCGCCTCACTGCGTCGCGCAAACTCACCAGCCGCAAGTAGCTGCCGATCACTCATCTTGCGCAGCTGCCAGTTCCACTCGCGATTACCTTCGAAGCGCAGCTCCAACTCATAAAACTTCAAGGCGTGAATTAACCCGGTGTTGGCACTCGCTTCTGCAAGTTCGGCTGCTGTGGATGGTGCAGGCTTGGTCGGTGCGAGTATGGGTTGCGATAACTCTTCGGTCGACAGCAATCCATAAAAATGATGCTGGCCTGCGAGCTGGTGGAAATACGGCTTCGCCTCTTCACTACGGCCGAGCGCGGCATGGGCGCGGCCACGCCAGTACAGCCATGCGGGATCTTTTTGCAGATCCGCCGGCATCGCATCAATTGATCGCGCTACCAGCTGCCAGTCACCTATCCGTAATGCCGTACGCACACGCCACTGATAGCCTTCGGTAGATAGCGCCGCGTCGAAACTTCGCCGCCAATAAGTCGGCGCATCTTTATCGAGCACCAGCGAGGCCTGCAGCGCAAGCTGTGACCATGCAATCGCATTCTCTTCAGCAGTTAGACGAGATTGCGCTTTCTCGAGCTGATGGACTGCTTTATCTAGCTTGTCGCGTGCTGCGCGGCCAAGCGCAATCAGAAATAACTCGCGGGAGGTGCGGCCACCAACTGCGCCACGCTCCAGCACCGCAAAAGGTTTATCTACCGCCTGCGCGAGCTGCTTGTCATTGACATCGGTGTAGTTTGCGATTCGACGCGCGGTACCGCTGACACCACTTTCTACAGCGAGTCTCACTTGGCGCCAGACATCTGACTCGGTAAATTTTTTATCTTGAACCAGTTTTCCGATCAGCTCCACACAGCCATCACCATAGTACTTTGGCTGCTGCAGTAAATCACGCGCAGCCTTGGCAATTGGCTCTCCCTTGGCGAGGCGGGATTGCAGCGCATAGCACTTTACCTGTGTGTCATCATTCAGCACAAAGCGTGGATACTGTTCGTCAAACACACGCCAATCATGCGCGCGCCCGAGCAATAACAACCAGTCGTTTCGCAGACGATCGGCGATCGCGGTTCCATCGTAACGATCCAGAAACTGTCGGATTTCTCCTTCAGGTGTTGCGGGTAGACGCGGGTACAGTCGGTAGTATTCAACATAGGATTGAATCGAGTAACTACTCAGCCGCCCTGCCAATCGGCCCGACTCACCTGTGTCACCGCGTAATGATGCCTCTCTCAGCGCAAGAAAATCGGCGTCGGCCGTGTTGCCGACAACGGGTGCGTGTCGGTTGGCCGCGCACACCGACGACACGGCTACAATGCTGCTGATGGCCGCGCAAAGGACCGCGCCCAACCACCATCTTGAGTAAAGCTTCATGAGTTCCCGATGACTACACTGCGATGATCTTTGTGTCTTTCTATCTTTCTATTCAGGCGGCCGGCTACGGTGGCTCGCCTTGCAGATCGCACTATCGATCTGGTAAAACAATATCTTAGAATATCATGCGTCTAAAAATTGATTCCGTCGATTCACTTGATTTGTCATTCATGAACCAGCCCACTTCCAAAGCCGAACTCAGGCAGCAATTGATCGCTGCGCGGCGTGCGCTGGCGCCAACCGAGAAGGCTGCTGCTGATGCACGTATTGTCGCCAAGTTGCTGTCTTGGCTGCTCGACCATCAGGTGCGGGTATTAGGCGCGTATCTGGCTATTCCGGGTGAGCCTGATTTGTCAGCCTTGTATGACGCACTACCAACGCATGGCATCACGCTGGCCATGCCAGTCGTCTTGGAGCGACAGCAGCCACTGGTGTTTGTGGCTTGGCGTCCGGGCGACCCTGTCGCCAAAGATGCCAGCGGCACGGTCGCGCCAAGCGTTCGCGGTACGTATGTGCAGCCGGACGCAGTACTGGCACCCTGTATCGGTTATACCGAGCAAAACCTGCGGCTGGGATTCGGTGGTGGCTACTTCGATAGAACGCTGGCACAAAACCCCCGGCCACGTGCTATCGGCATTGCGTATGCATTTGCCAAGGTGAGCTTTGAAGCAGAGGCGCACGACATACCGCTGGATGTCGTCTTGACGGACTAAGAATCCGTCTCGTCCCCGCGCCGATCTTGAGAATGACAGAGCGGGGTAATTTCTAGTAGTGCTGGTCTTACCTTAATACGCGGCATCGCTGCCTGCATGGCTTGTTTCACAGCGCAGCCTGGACAGCTTATGCACGCGCGGTCGGGCTCAATCGCTCCCAAATCGCCAATGTTGGCGCAGCTTGGTTCAAAGAGTAAAAGTGCAAGCCGGGTGCGCCGCCTGCTAATAAGCGATCACACATCTGCGACACCACATCCAAACCAAACGCGCGAATTGATTTGGTGTCGTCACCAAACGAAGCCAGTTTGAGCCGAATCCAACGCGGCACTTCAGCGCCACACATGTCAGAGAACCTGGCCAGCTGCGAGAAGTTCGTGATCGGCATAATGCCGGGGAACACCGGGATATCGGCACCCATGCGCGCGGCGTCGTCCACAAAACGGAAGTACGCGTCAGGGTTGTAAAAATATTGAGTAATGGCGGCGTTGGCACCGGCTTTTACTTTACGCGCAAAATTCTGCAAATCATCCTGCGGTGACTTCGCCTGCGGGTGCATTTCCGGGTAAGCCGCTGCTTCTATGTGAAACCAATCACCGGTCTCTTCACGAATAAAGGCGATCAAATCGCTGGCGTAGTGAAGCTCGCCAAAGGTGCCGCCAAAACCGCTGGGCAGATCGCCGCGTAGTGCAATGATGTGACGAATACCGTGCGCCTTGTACTCATTGATAATGGCGCGCAGATCATCGCGCGTTCGTCCAATGCAAGACAGATGCGGCGTAGCAGGATAGCCCTCTTGCTGAATCTCCAGCACGGTATCGCGCGTACCTGCCTGGGTTGAGCCGGCAGCGCCGAAGGTGACAGAAAAATATGCGGGCTTCATCACAGCAAGCTGCTGACGCGCTTGCCTGAGTTTGTCGACACCCTCCGAAGTTTTGGGCGGGAAAAATTCAACACTGAATAGAGTTTGTTGCATGGTTTTATTTCGGGATAAACGCAGATAACAACCAAGACACGACGCTGTACACAAACGCAGCGACAATCGCTGCGCCGAAACTAGTCACCTGAAAACCCGGAACGATGTCGGCCACCGCCCAAAACATCAGCCCGTTGATAACAAAGATGAACAGCCCGAGCGTGACAAAGGTAATGGGTAAGGTCAATACCAGAATGATGGGGCGAATCAGCGTATTCACCAAACCGAGTACCAATGCTGCTGTCAGCGCTGTGGTGAAACTGTCGACTTGCACTGTATCGAGCAAGCGCGGCAGCACAAATAGCGTGAGCGTGTTGACGAGCCAGATCAGTAGCAATCGCATCGAATCTCGGCTGGGTGACTCAGATGGGTAGCATGATCGTTGCTACCCATCTGCCGATTTACAATCAGTACCGGTAATGATCAGGCTTGTAAGGGCCTTCCTTCTTGACGCCGATATACGCCGCCTGCTCCTCGGTCAACTTGGTGAGCTGCGCGTTGAGCGTCTTGAGCTGCAGCAGCGCGACTTTTTCGTCGAGGTGCTTGGGTAAGGTGTAGACACCGATCGGGTAGTTCTCGGTCTTGGTGAACAGCTCGATCTGCGCGATGGTCTGGTTGGCGAATGACGAGCTCATCACGTAAGACGGATGGCCAGTACCGCAACCCAAGTTCACCAGACGGCCCTCTGCGAGCAGAATAATGCGCTTACTATCGGGGAAGATCACATGGTCGACTTGCGGCTTGATGCTTTCCCAGGTGTACTGCTTGAGCGCAACAACTTCGATCTCGTTGTCGAAGTGACCGATGTTGCAGACAATCGCCTGATCTTTCATTTTCTTCATGTGCTCATGCGTGATCACATGATAGTTACCCGTCGCAGTGACGAAGATATCTGCATGCTCGGCAGCGTATTCCATCGTGACGACGCGATAACCTTCCATCGCGGCTTGCAGCGCGCAGATCGGGTCAACCTCAGTCACCCACACCTGCGCTGACAGCGCGCGCAGCGCTTGCGCCGAGCCTTTGCCCACATCGCCATAGCCGGCTACGACGGCGACTTTACCGGCGATCATGACGTCAGTTGCGCGCTTGATCGCATCAACCAGCGATTCACGGCAACCATACAAGTTGTCGAACTTGGACTTGGTCACCGAGTCATTCACGTTAATGGCCGGGAAGGCAAGCTTGCCTTCGTTGAACATCTGATACAGACGATGCACGCCGGTGGTGGTCTCTTCCGTCACGCCTTTGATCTTCGCCAGACGGGTCGAGTACCAAGTCGGATCGGTCGCCAGTTTTTTCTTGATGGAGTTGAACAGGCACACCGCCTCTTCTGAATCCGGATTTGCCAGCACGCTGATGTCTTTTTCAGCGCGAGTGCCGAGGTGCAGCAGCAAGGTCGCGTCGCCACCGTCATCGAGAATCATGTTCGAGTAGCCGCCATCCGGCCATTCGAAAATACGGTGAGTAAAATCCCAGTACTCATCAAGGTTCTCGCCCTTGAACGCGAATACGGCGGTACCGTTCGCAGCAATCGCAGCAGCTGCGTGGTCTTGCGTGGAGTAGATATTGCAGGAAGCCCAACGCACCTCTGCACCCAGCGCCTCGAGCGTCTGGATCAGCACAGCGGTTTGGATGGTCATGTGCAAGGAGCCGGTGATACGCGCGCCCTTGAGCGGCTTGGCAGCGGCGAATTCCTCGCGAATCGCCATCAGACCGGGCATTTCGGTTTCGGCGATTCTGATTTCTTTATTGCCCCACTCGGCCAGACTGATGTCGGCCACGTGGTAATCGTGGGTAGTAACTGATTTTAGTACGGCGCTCATCACGCCCTCCTTTCATTAAATCGAAAAAAGTAACGTGAGCGCCGTTGCACAAATTGCCAAGCCTGGCGGATGAGAACCCGTCGCAACGCTCCTTGGCACCTACCTATTCTAGTCGAATAATCAAATACCAGCTGCGGCCTTCAATGCAGCCACCTTATCGGTGCGCTCCCAGCTGAATTCCGGCTCGTCACGACCAAAGTGACCATAAGCCGCTGACTTGCGATAAATCGGACGCAACAGATTCAGCATCTGCACGATCCCTTTTGGCCGCAGATCGAAATGCTCGCGAACGAGTTCTTCGATTTTTTCATCGCTGATCTTGCCCGTGCCGAATGTAGTCACCATGACCGAGGTTGGTTTGGCGATACCAATCGCATAAGAAATTTGAATCTGGCATTTTTCTGCCAAACCGGCAGCGACAATATTTTTGGCGACATAGCGACCGGCGTAGGCAGCAGAGCGGTCCACCTTGGACGGGTCTTTGCCTGAAAACGCGCCGCCGCCATGCGGCGCGGCGCCGCCGTAGGTGTCGACGATGATCTTGCGGCCTGTGAGGCCACAGTCACCCTGCGGACCACCAATGACAAAGCGGCCGGTAGGGTTGACCAAATAGCGCGTGTTCTTCAACCACTCGGCAGGCACCACGGGCTTGATGATCATTTCGATCGATGCTTCTTCAATCTGCTTGTGATCGATCTCAGGCGCGTGCTGAGTTGATAGCACGATGGTGTCGATTGCAACTGGTTTGCCGTCGCCATATTTGAGGGTGACCTGCGACTTGGCGTCTGGCCGCAACCACGCCAAGCGACCATCTTTACGCAAATGCGACTGGCGCTCAACGATGCGATGCGCGTAGTAAATAGCGGCTGGCATGAGATCCGGGGTCTCATCACAGGCGTAACCAAACATCAAACCCTGATCGCCCGCACCCTGGTCGAGATCGAGGCCTTTGCCTTCATCGACACCCTGCGCGATGTCGGGTGACTGTTTGTCATAAGCCACCAGCACGGCGCAGCCTTTGTAATCGATACCGTAGTCGGTGTTGTCGTAGCCGATGTCCTTGAGTGTATCGCGCGCGACTTTGATGTAGTCTACATTCGCGCTGGTGGTGATCTCACCTGCCAGCACTACCAAACCGGTGTTGCAGAGTGTTTCGGCGGCGACGCGCGCGCGCGGGTCTTGATCCAAAATGGCGTCAAGAATTGCATCGGAAATCTGGTCGGCGACTTTGTCCGGATGTCCCTCGGACACCGACTCGGAGGTAAACAAATATTTGTTGGACATGCAAGCTCCCAAAAGCTGGTTAACACGTTGTCGCGGTCAACTCGGTGAGCCTGCGACGCTTTAGCGAAATTTGTAGACCGCCTCGCAAGTTGTCTATTAACTCGGCGGTGTTAGCTCGTGGTATTTTACTGAATTTGCACGAAATCAGCAAAGCCCCGCCTCCTCACGCAATGTCACCCCCTCGGCTTTACATTTTGCTAGCGTTGCGGTGGCTGATGGTTACCGGGATATCGGCATGCGCCTGATACTCGCGTTGATTTGGTTATTGCATTGGCTGCCGCTGCCGGTGCTGGGCCGTATCGGCGAGTTGTTTGGTGATCTGCTGTATGTGTTGATGCGTGAGCGGCGCCAAATCACGCTCACTAATCTGTCGCTGTGCTTCCCGGATTCGGCCGCGCCTGAACGGCGTTCATTAGCGCGCGCGCATTTTCGCTCGTATGCGCGCAGCGTCTTGGAGCGCGGCGTTCTTTGGTGGGGCTCGCCGGCACGACTTGAGCGATTGATTGAAATTGATCCTGAGGTACCAACCCAAAGCTCGATCGAGCAGCCAACGATATTTCTATGCCCGCATTTTGTGTGTCTGGAAGTAGCCGGTGTTGCAATCACCATGCGCGGCCCCCTGTGCTCTATCTACACACAGCAACGCAACAAAGTATTTGATCAGGCGCTGCGCGATGGCCGCGCGCGATTTGCATCGCGCGAGGAGGCTGATCGCTTCCTGATTTCACGGGGTGACGGCATCAAACCGATTATCCGCGCGATGCGCAATGGCCGGCCGTTCCTGATGCTGCCGGATATGGACTTTGGTCCACGCGAGTCTATCTTCGTGCCATTTTTTGGTGTTCCGGCCGCGACCCTCACCGCGCCTGCACGGCTGGCCGCAACAACACATGGACAAGTGATTCCGGTTACCACGCATTTCAGACCCAATTATCAAGGCTGGCGGGTGTGCTTTCATCCAGCGTGGAAGGATTTCCCCGGTGACGATATTGCCGCTGCAACGTGGCGCATGAACGCGTTTATTGAAACCCAAGTCAAGCAATCACCGGCCGAGTATTTTTGGTCGCATAAACGGTTCAAGACCAGACCGGAAGGCACCCCCTCGGTCTACGCATGAATCTGCTCGCGAGCGGGAAGTTCAAATAAAAAATTAATGAATCCGCAGACAACCATGAAAATCAAATTCACCAAAATGCACGGCGCAGGTAACGACTTTATTGTGATTGATGCAGTAAGGCAGTCGGTCAATTTGACAGCCGAGCAATACCGGCAACTGGCTGATCGTCGTTTCGGTATCGGGGCTGATCAAATTTTGATTGTTGAAAGGCCGTCGCAGGCAGGAATTGATTTTCGCTACCGGATTTTCAATTCGGATGGCGGTGAGGTAGAGCAGTGCGGCAATGGCGCTCGAGCATTTGTAAAATTTGTGGTTGAAAAAGGTCTCACGGAACAACGCGAGATCCGCGTCGAAACAATGTCAGGTGTTATCTCACCACGCTTGGAAGATGATGGTCAGGTAACAGTCAACATGGGTGCTCCGGTGATGGCGCTTGAACGTGTACCGTTTGATGCCAACGGTTTACAAGCTAGTCAGGTAGGGCAGGTCACGCTGTGGCCAATTGATGTTAACAGCCAATCGATACCCTTCGCTGTGCTGTCTATGGGTAATCCGCATGCGGTGCAATGGGTGGCGAATGTCGATGACGCACCGATTGCAGTGCAAGGCCCCATGATCGAGCACCATGCGCGCTTTCCGCGCCGCGTGAACGCGGGCTATATGCAAGTGGTTGATCGGCACCTTATCCGTTTGCGGGTGTTCGAGCGCGGCGCCGGTGAGACGCTCGCCTGCGGCACCGGTGCTTGTGCCGCGGCGGTCGCGGGTATTCTGCGCGGTGATCTTGACTCGCCGGTGGCAGTTGACACTCGCGGCGGCCGGCTGACGATTAGCTGGCAAGGTGGCGATGCGCCCGTCATGCTGACCGGCTCGGCGGTGAGCGTGTTTGAAGGAAGCTTCGAAAGCTGAGCCGCACCAGAAACGGCGCGCGCGGTGGCGATGCTCACGACGAGCGGCTGCGACGGCTTTGTGACTCTCGCCTCGGGTTGAAGATGCTTCGAAAACGGTACAAGCGCTGCCGGTAGTTGCCTTCCGGCCCGATGCGCCCGTGGCGCTCGGCGATATCGAAGATTCGGGCGGCGCGCTCAAGTGCGCGTCGCTGCTCACCGGTTTGAACCTGTATCAGCCGGCGTCGGCTGCGTGGATGCGACTTTCGGATATCGACCTCAAGACAGTGCCCATGGTCTGACGATTCCACGTCAAGCAGTAATGCTTCGGCCCGACTCAAGCCAAACCAGTAAGCCAACTCGACACGAGCCGCGAGGAATGGATACTGGCTGCTGACATCGCGGTTGAATGAGGCGCGTGCCGCTATCGCCCACTCGGTACGATGCACTGGCGGTGCAATTCGGTTCAGCATGGTCGTCGCTTGCTCGTCGCCCTGGCTTGCCGCTTTTTGGAGCCAGTACACGGCGCGCACATCGGCACGCGGATCAATGCGGCGCGATCGCCATGCAATTTGCGCTAATTCGAGTTGAGCGGCGCGATATCCCGCTGCACCAGAGAGCTCCAGACAACGGCGCGATTCCTTGATGCTACGTCGTGAGAACTCTGGTTTGAGATAAATCCTTGAGATCGCAAACCAGGCCGCTGCTTCGCCGCTCTCCGCCGCCAACGATAACCACCGAATGGCTTTTTTGTAGTGAGCCACACCGGGCAATCGACGCAGGCGTTTTCCATTTTCGTCCATACGCGCCGCGAGCAAGCCGTACTCTAGCTGTGCTTTTGCGTCTCCGCCCTCGGCTGCGATTCTGATGTAGCGCTCGGCTAGCCGCAGATTAGCGTCGGCTTGGCCCATGATGGCCTTCGCACAACGCAGAAATAAACCAAGTTGGGTCTTGCTCGGGCTGACGCGGTGTATCGATGGTCCATGGCAGCGACGATCCAGATCCTGCGCAATCGGCAGCGCCCACAACAAGAATTTATTGGCGTCGCCCTGCTGCCACCAATAATCCGCCATGGCGTACTGCGCATCCGCGATACCGCCCAGCGCCGCCTTGGTCACCAGCTCGACGATCTGGCTTCGGCGCTTGTTGAGCTGCGAGGGTACTGGCTGCAGGCCGTTGGCCAACAAGTCGTGCAGCCCGAGTTGTTGCGCCAGCAGCCACTGCGCGTCTGCCAATCCCGCCTCGGCAGCGCCGGCTAAAGCGCGCATGGATTTCTGACGGAGACCGTCATCTGCTCGCAGCCAGCAACTGAACACCAGCATGGCGAAAACCAGACCAGCACGCGCAGACTTTCCTTCGAAAGCGCGCTCGTACCAAAGCGCTATCCGCAACGGGTCATCGGACTGCTGCGCTACCGCGTAAGAGACATGCTCGCCAATTAACATCCACGCCTCTTGCTGATTCTGCTCGGCGGCTTTGTCCAGCCAGTGCAATGTGGTGGTGTGACTTTGTGGAAGGTTGGTGCTGCCGAATAAGTAGCGCTTGCCGAGTGCCAGCTGAGCCTGCGGATGGCCAGCGCGCGCAGAACGAATGATCAGCAGTTCCTCTCGGTTGGCCATGACGCAGCGGCAGAGTCGGCTAAATTATCAAAATAAAAACATGCGAACTCTGCGGTCTGGCTGCTGCCACGTCAACGTCAGATAGTGTCAATAAAACAACGTCATTTGCAAACTCACAACGAGCGTCCCAAGAGCTACAGGCTGACGTAGCCGATGTTGTCGCTATTTCCATTTCGTTAATTATTGTTCGCGCATCCGACTCGTGCGGATCGCTCTAAAACTCTCACTTGGGGAAAACAATGAAGAAATTGACTATCGCGCTGGCCGTTGCAGGCGCCATCGCCGGCTCCGCTCACGCCCAATCAGCTGTTGAGATTTACGGTATCGCGGATGTGGGCTTCGTGCGCGAGACAGGCAACGTCGGCACTACTGCTTCTGCCGCCGGCAACAAAATCACCAGCGGCGCGCAGTCGGGCACCCGAATCGGCTTCAAAGGCAAGGAAGATCTCGGCGGCGGTCTGAGCGCATTTTTCGCACTGGAGACGGGTATTGCTGCGGACAGAGGCGGTTTTAATCAAGGAAGAACCTATACCGCAAACAAACCATACGAAGTCGGCAGCGTGACAATTGGTTCGGGCTTTGCGCGTCAGAGCTTCATCGGTCTTCAGGGTGATTTCGGTACTTTGACTTTGGGCCGACAGTACACCTCTTACTTCCTCACTCTTAGCCAAGTGGCCGACCCATTCGCCGCCGGCCTCGCAGGTAACGCGCAAAACCTGATGCTGCCGGGCAGTGGCAACGACATCACCTTGCTCGATCGCGCGATCCGCATGGATAACGCTATCAAGTACGCCACCCCGGTATTTGAAAACTTCAGCGCAGAAATCGCCTATGGCTTTGGCGAATTGCCAGCCAAAGCTGACGCTGACCGCGTTGTCACCGCATCGGTGGGTTACGACAGCAAGCCGCTGAATGTTCGTCTGGCCTACTACGAGAAAAATAACGGAACCGACACGGCCAGCCTGAAGAGCACCCTGCTCGCTGCCAACTATGACTTTGAAGTCGCCAAGGTATTCGCTGCGTACTCTGACAATGATTGGTCCGGTCAAGGCAAGAGCCACAACTATCTGCTTGGCGCATCGGTTCCATACGGCGCGCACAAGTTCATCGCCTCATACATCCGCGCTGACGGCCGCGGCACGAATGCACGAAATGATGCTGATCAGTGGGTATTGGCTATACCTACAGCCTGTCCAAGCGCACCAACCTGTATGCGGCCTACGGCTATATCAGCAACGATGGCGCCGCCACCTATACGGTTGGCAACAACTCGGAAAACGGCACCAGCAACAAGGCCTTCAACTTGGGCCTGGGTCACGTGTTCTGATTTATTACGAGCGTTTTGGCTCGAACAAGATTCATCGCCGACCCACCGGTCGGAGTTGGATAGGCTGGTCTGGTTTCAGCCTGCAGAGTTTTCTGCGAATGTAATCTCCTCTCTTCACGGCACCTTCGGGTGCCGTTTTTTTGCTTGCGGGTGCTCTCTGTTCGGGTGCTCTGTGTTAAGCAGGTAAAATCTGGGCCGCTGCACACATTACTCACTATTGCCTACATTGACACCATGAGCTCACAGCCCGATGCCGAAGCGGTTGCGCATTTTCTGCTACAGCATCCGGATTTTTTCGATCACCACCCGGACATCGTGGCCGAGCTGCGGCTGACAACTGCGCTTGGCGGACGCACGGTTTCACTCCAGGAGCGGCAGGTTGAGATACTGCGCGACAAGGTCAGGCAGCTAGAGCTGAAGCTTGCCGCATTCATGCGCAACGCGAGTGGTAACGAGCTGATCATGGCTAACCTGCACCAGTGGACGCTACAGCTTCTTTCTGAAACGGATCCGGCTCAGCGTCCGGCTGAGTTGGTCAGCGCAGTTCGATCATGTTTTGATGTGCCAGAAGCTACCCTTCGGCTGTGGATCACAAAAGCCGAATTTTCTGATGAAGACTTTGTTGTCGATGATGAAGAAGCACGCGGCTTTGCAAACACGCACAGCGACCCGGTGTGCGGCGCATCCGCGCGGCAACCCGGCACACTGTGGCTGGATAATGCACCGTCCATGCAATCAGTCGCATTGCTGCCGCTGCGAAAATCCGGGTCCGAGACAAGTTTCGGCTTGATGGTGCTGGGCTCGCCGGATCCTCAGCGATTCGCAGCCGATCTGGCAACCGATATTCTTGCCCGTATCAGCGATATTGCCAGCGCGCGGCTACTGCCGCTGATCGACTAGGGCAAGTCCGTGGGTATCGCCGACAAACAGATTGCCGGCTACCTGGAGCATCTGCAAACTCAGCGCAAGCTGTCGCTGCACACACTCGACAATTACCGTCGCGACCTGGAGCAACTCAACGACTTTCTTGCCAAGCATCATCCTGCTGGCGAACTCGGCAGCCTGACTCAAGCTGACATCCGGCGCTGTACCAGCCAACTTCATGCGCGTGGGTTGTCTCCAAGCTCGATCGCGCGCAAGTTGTCGGCATGGCGCGGACTGTTTGCCTGGTTGGCTCACCACCAAACTGTCGCCGCTAATCCGGTTGATGGCGTGCGCGCACCGAAACGTATCAAAGCGCTTCCCAAAGCGCTGGGTGTCGACGACGCTGTGCGACTGGTATCAAGCACCCTTACCGGCGACGACAGATCGGTCACACGCGACGCGTGCAACAAGGCCATGTTTGAGCTGCTCTACTCCAGCGGTCTGCGGGTTGCGGAGCTCATCAGCCTCGACCTGCATCACGTAAAAACTGCTGGCCACGAATCGATCAGCTGGATAGCGCTGGACGAGGGCGAGCTCACGGTAACTGGTAAAGGAAGCAAGCGCCGCAGCGTGCCGATAGGTGCAGCCGCTGTCACTGCCTTGCGCGACTGGCTTGCCGTTCGACCACAGCTGCAGCGGACCAACCCTGACGACGATGCTTATGCGCTGTTTTTGTCAGCGCGCGGTCATCGTATCACGGCACGCGAAGTACAACGTCGAATCAAGGCACACGCGCAATCACTCGGCATACCTGCCAACGTCCACCCGCATGTGTTACGCCACTCGTTTGCGTCGCATGTGCTGCAATCGTCTGGCGACCTGCGCGCAGTTCAGGAAATGCTTGGCCATGCCTCGATCGCTTCAACACAGGTCTATACTTCCCTGGATTTTCAACGGCTGGCGCAGGTCTATGATGCAGCTCATCCGCGCGCCAAAAAACAAGGTGGCAGCTGAACATATCATCGGCACGGAGAAGCGCATCACTGCTGTCAGCGTTAGGCGTTTTTTAGCTGCGCTCTGGTGTTTATCGCTGCGGGTTATTGCTGCTGGCTGTCGCTGACATTTTCTCCGGTAGCTATAGTTTCTTTTTATGACTTTCTATCGCTTTTTTACCGCGTCTTTTTAGAGCCGCCGTCTACAGCTACTGTTTATAGATACCGCTCATAGCTGCTGTTCATAGCTGCTGTTGGTCACTGATAGGAATCGCTAGTATTTGCCCACGTTATTTTTCGCTGTTATTCATTTTCTTTTTTATTGGAACACTATGGCACTCATCCCCGCCACCATCCTGACCGGCTTTCTTGGCTCGGGTAAAACTACGCTACTCAATCGTATCTTGCGCGAGCCGCACGGCATGAAAATCGCCGTGATTGAAAACGAGTTTGGCGAAGAGAATATCGACAATGAGATTTTGGTTCAGGATAGTAACGAGCAGATTGTCGAGATGAGTAATGGTTGTATCTGTTGCACCGTGCGTGGCGATCTGATTGCGGGCCTTAGTCAACTAGCGCAAAAACGGCGCGATGGTGTGTTGCAGTTCGATCGGGTCGTGATTGAGACGACTGGCCTAGCCAACCCCGGCCCGGTCGCACAAACTTTTTTTATGGATGAAGAAGTCGGTGTGTCGTATCTGCTGGACGGGGTCATCACGGTAGTCGATGCCAGCCACGCGATGCAGCAACTTGACCGCTTTGAAGAAGCACAACGCCAGATCGGCTTTGCCGACCGCATGCTGCTATCAAAAACTGATCTTGTATCACCTGAATCTGTCAGCGCCCTGGAAACACGGCTAAAGCGGATCAATCCGCGTGCGCCCATCATGCGCTCTGAGTTTGGCGACGCGCCCATCGATGAGATTCTGGATATTCGCGGCTTCAACCTGAATGAAAAACTCGAGATTGATCCGGATTTTCTCAAAAGCGATGAACACGACCACGCCTGCGATGAGCACTGTGCACATGATCACGATCATCACCACCACCACACCCACCACCACGCACATGACCACGCTCACGCGCATGATCATGCCCATGGCGGACATACCGACAATATCTCGGCATTTGTTTTTCGCAGCGAGCGGGCGTTTGACCCCGCCAAGCTGGAGGAGTTTATCGGTGGTTTAGTACAGTCATTTGGCCCGCGCATGCTGCGCTATAAAGGTGTGCTGTGGCTGGATGGTGCAACGCGCAAAGTGATCTTTCAAGGCGTGCACCAAACGATGGGAAGCGATTTAGGCTCGCCTTGGGCGGATGGCGAGCAGCGCGGCAGCAAAATAGTTTTCATCGGACAAAATCTCCCAAAAGAAGTGTTCACTCAGGGCTTAACGCAGTGCCTTACCTGATTCTCGGTACAAGTTTGAAAACCTTTTTATGAGGAAGAGCGCGTTCCTTTGATGAAACTGGCTGAAAATAGCCGAAAGCTTGTTGCAGTTGACAACAATGTGATTACAATAGCCGCCGATTTCGAACCGCCCGACAAGGAGACATGATCAGGCACTCGAAACGAAAGCCCGAAAGCACTGTGCGCCGGCAAAGTTGGCAGTTGGCGTTCAGTGTGAGGGTAGAATTCACCAGTGATGAAAGCAAGCGACGTGGCAACTACAACCAAAACCCCGAAGTCGACGAACGGCGCCCTGCTCACAGAAGAAGACATTCTGAAAATGAGCGACAAGGACTATATGAATCCCGCGCAGCTCGCATTCTTCAAAGCCCGCCTTCAACAACTCGAACGCGACCTGCTGAGAAATGCGGATGAAACCACCGAGCATCTGCGCGAGACGGTGCTGGTACCTGATCCTGCAGATCGCGCCACTATCGAAGAAGAACATGCACTCGAGCTGCGTACCCGTGACCGTGAGCGCAAGCTACTGAAGAAAGTGCAGCAGTCGATCGCTTCGATTGATTCAGGTGATTACGGCTGGTGCGAGGAAACCGGGGAACCGATCGGTATTCCTCGGCTGCTGGCGCGACCGACCGCAACGCTCTCGCTGGAAGCGCAGCAGCGTCGCGAGTTGAAGCAGAAACTATACGGCGACTAAGAAGCTGACAAGCGCGCGGGCTGTGCGAGCAGCTCGCCCGCGCTCGTCTTGCGCAGATTCAGACCCCACCGCACCGCCATAGCCGGGTCGTTTTGCGCTAGTATTGCCTTGTCTATTTGACTTGGCTTTGGCTGCTTGCTTTGACTTTCCGTGCTGGCTCTGACTTTGCCGCACGCTTTGGCTGTGTGCTGTGGCTTTGACTGCTTGCTTTGACTGCTTGCTCTGACTTTGCCTGCGATTCCGTTAATGACGCTCACCCATCTACACCAAAACCCACGACGCGCCCTCACGGTGGCGTTGTTGGTATTGAGTATGCTGCTGGCGCAGTGGGTGGGCCTGACGCACGCCATCGCGCACAGCGGCGTCGCGACTGCGCAAACAGCAAGCTCATCAGTTGGAGAGCCGCTCGAGCATACGAAATCCGCGAGTCATTGCGCTGTATTTGATGCCGCCACACTCGGCGCTGGCGTTGCCAGCAGCGATGTTCCATGCATTACGGTTGTTCAACACACTGCTGCAATCCAGCTTTTGATCAAAAGCGGACTGAGCCGCCAACCTACCCACCACTTCCAATCACGCGCACCTCCACAACTCGCCTGATACCGCGCATCAGGCGTCGCTGATTCTCACCATCACGATCACGCAGTCGGCGCCAGCGCCTTGAGCGCACAGCAGATCGAGATCCTTCGCGGCCCTGCCACTTTGCTGTATGGCTCGGGAGCGATCGGCGGCGCCGTCAATATCGTCAATGGACGCATTCCAACGCAGCTGGAACAGCGCCCCACGGGCGAGGCCGAGCTGCGCGCCAGCAGCGTGGATAGCGGCGGTGCTTTTGCGTTTAGCGCAGATCGTTCTGCCGGCGATATTGGCTTGCACATTGATGGCAATCTCCTGCGCGCCGGGGACTACCGAATTCCCGGCAACAGCGCTATTGATGGCAGTGGCGATACCGCGCGCCTGAGTTTTTCAGGAAACCGCGAGAACAACCTTGGCCTGGGCGCCTCATTGATTCAATCATGGGGCCATGTTGGTGCCTCGGTGTCACACATCGACAAGCTTTACGGCATACGCGGTCGGGAAGAGTCTTCCAAGATTGATCTGTTGCAAACTCGTTTTGATATCGACAGTCTGATCCGCTCACCCTTTGAGGGTTTTGATGCCTTACGTATCAAGCTTGGGCAAAGCGACTACCGTCATACCGAGCTCGATGCCGGTACCGACCCTCACGTCAGATTCTCGAACCGGTCGCTGGAATCTCGCATTGAGCTGGCGCATCAGGCGATTGCAGGATGGCGCGGCAGGCTAGGCATACAAACCGATGGCGCCACCGTACAGGCGCTGAATCTTGAGCACCCCGAAGCGTCCACCGTTCCCCGAACTCGCTCAAGCTCGGTCGCCGCGTTCGTGGTCGAAGAGACTGACATCGGTAGCGTCAGGCTGAACGCGGGTGCGCGTATCGAGCAGGTGGTGCGCCGACCGGTTGAACTTGCGCATCGTAGTTTCACGCTGGGCTCTGCTTCATTCGGCGCACTATGGAGCATGGTTCCGGGCTACGCGCTCGGCAGCACCTTGTCGCTCGCGCAGCGCGCGCCAACGCCGGAAGAGATGTATTCGAATAGCCCACACCATCCGACCGAAACCTACGATATCGGCAGCGCCAGCCTGAAAAAAGAGACTTCACAGAACATCGATGTGTCGCTGCAAAAAACCGAAGACAAGTTGCGCTGGAAGGCGAACCTATTCCAGAACAAGATCAACAACTTTGTATTTGGCGGCCTGGGGCCGGCGCGTTGTGAAGACGGCTCGACACTTCCGTGCGGCGACGGCCTGGAAGAGCTTCCCACCCGCACCTTCAGTCAAGCCAATGCCACCCTGCGCGGCTACGAACTTGACCTCAGCTACAACATGTCGGCCACTGGCTGGTACGGACGAGCTTTCGCCGATGACTCGCGCGACACACTGGACAACTTGGGAAATATGCCGCTGCAACCCGTCGCACGCGTTGGCACTACCGTTGGCTACCAAGATGCGGTGTGGCGCTCATCGTTATCCATCATTAACGCCAGCGCACAAAACCGTATTGCCAGCTCAGCGGTTTCAAATGAGACGGTTACCCGCGGCTATACCCGTGTAGATGTCAATATCTCTTGGCGGCAGCGTGTTGGCGAGAATGAGCTGACCTGGTTCGCAACTGCTCGTAATTTACTGAACGAAGATATTCGCTTATCAACATCGCTGCTGAGAGACTACGTGCCGCAGCAGGGTCGCAATTTTATTATCGGTGTGCGCGCGCGGTTTTAGCACGCCCGGCAATGCCGTAACCAAGTTGTTGGTCAGATGCCACTTGCATTGTAGGCATGGGCGTCATCGCATTACTCTTTGCGCATCTGAGGCTACCGAGATGCGCTCATGAAATTCCTCGATCTGTTCTCCAAGCAAGCGCCCGGCGCCATTAAGCATGTGCGGCCGTCGACAACACAGACGGTCGCGCAACGCGAAGCAACAGCACGCAAAATTGACGCAATCGAATCAGAGATCAGCGCTGAAATCAGCGGCCATCTCGGCGCCGACATCGGCGATGAGATTAGCAATGAGCAGAGCAACCTACAACACGATTTCGACGAGCCGCTAGCGACAAGCCGTATCGAGCAGGCGATTTCCGAAGCGAGTATCTTGTACGCGAATCACCAAGTTACATCCGTAGTCTCGCTGCTACTTGATGCGCTACGACAGCCGAGCCATGAGGCTGCTGAAGCGGTTGCGTGGTACATGCTGCTGGAGCTCGCGAGTTTTGATGGTGATCAAGCGCGCTTCGAGGGCTTGGCCTTGCGTTATGCCGAGCGTTTCGAGACGTCACCTCCGCAGTGGCGCGCGCATTCGGGTGACGATGCCAGCGCACCAGCGGCTAGCCCCATGCTGGCGTTTCGGGGCAAGCTGCTCGGCACCACTGCACCCGCACTGACACAGCTCAAGCAGGCGGCTGCGACACTGTCGGCATTTTCGCTTGATCTGCGCAACCTCACAGAGATTGATGTCGCAGGCTGTGGCGATCTGCTGCACCTGCTGCCGGCGTGGTGCCAGGCCGGTAAAGGTATCCGTCTGATTCACTCAAACGCGCTGCTCGACATGCTACGCGCCACTACTCAGCAGGGACGGCGCGACGACGATGACGCAGCATGGCGTCTACTGATCGAATTATTGCGTGTCAGCGGCGATGAGGTCGGCTATGAAGACGCCTGCGTTGCCTACTGTATTACCTATGAGCAGTCACTGCCCACTCCGCTGGGATTGGTATCTCATGCCATGCCGGTTACGTCGCAGTTTCTTTTGCCGGCACAGGTTCGACATCCGGTAGATCAGCTTCTCGATGTATTGCGAGCCGACGCTGAGCATATTGATCGCATCATCATCAACTGCCAACAACTTCGGCTGATCGAGTTCAACGCGGCTGCGCCGCTACTGGCAGGCGTCGCAGCGCTGGCGCGAGGCAAGCCGGTAGAATGGCGTGATATGCCTTATCTGACCTCGACACTGCTACAACTGATGAGCGGCCACGGCAAACTGAACATTAGCCATCGGCGCCCCTGACAGCGTGGGTGTCGAATTTTAAAGAACACGCATGGAACAATTTCACGGCACCACTATTCTTTCGGTTCGTCGCGGCGCGCACGTTGCGCTGGGTGGCGATGGCCAGGTCACTTTGGGCAATGTTGTGATGAAAGGCTCGGCGCGCAAGGTACGCAAGCTGTTTCATGGCAAGGTACTGGCGGGCTTCGCTGGCGGCACCGCTGACGCATTCACGCTATTAGAGCGTTTCGAATCCAAACTGGAAGCCCACCAGGGCAATTTGCTGCGCGCATCGGTCGAGCTCGCTAAAGACTGGCGTACGGACCGGCTGCTGCGCCGGCTGGAGGCGATGCTGCTGGTCGCAGACCGCGAAGCAACGCTGATCATTACCGGTAACGGTGATGTACTCGAACCCGAAAAAGGCGTCGGCGCCATCGGCTCCGGTGGCAGCTACGCGCAAGCCGCTGCCTTGGCGCTGTTCGAAAATACCGATCTTACCCCGGCTGAGGTCGTTAAAAAATCACTCGGTATCGCCGGTGAGCTCTGCATTTATACCAACCTGTCGCTCACTATCGAGACGCTGGACTAACACCAATGAACCTCACCCCGCAAGAAATCGTCACTGAACTCGACAAGCATGTTGTTGGACAAGGCAAGGCCAAACGCGCGGTCGCCATCGCGCTGCGTAATCGCTGGCGTCGACAACAAGTGCCGGAACCCTTACGGCATGAGATCACGCCCAAAAATATTTTGATGATCGGCCCCACGGGTGTCGGTAAAACCGAAATCGCGCGTCGTCTGGCACGTCTGGCAGACGCACCGTTCATCAAAATCGAAGCAACCAAGTTCACCGAGGTGGGCTATGTCGGTCGTGATGTTGACAGCATCATTCGTGACCTGGTTGAGATCGGCATCAAGCAAAGCCGTGAACACGCGATGCGTAGTGTTCAGCAAAAAGCGCAAGACGCTGCCGAAGAACGCATTCTCGATGCGCTGCTACCACCCGCGCGTGATTTTGGCTTCGGCCAGTCGGAAGATAAAACGGCCAGCACTACCCGACAAACCTTTCGCAAGCGGCTGCGTGAGGGTGCGCTCGACGATAAAGAAATCGAAATTCACGTCGCCGAGCCGCGCGCCACCATGGAGATCATGGCGCCACCCGGTATGGAGGAAATGACTGAGCAGATCAAGTCCATGTTCTCCGGCTTGGGCGCTGGTCGCACCAAATCACGCAAACTGAAAATCGCCGAGGCGATGCGACTGCTGTTGGATGAAGAGGCGGCGCGCATGATCAATGAAGATGAACTCAAACAGCGCGCGATCAGCGATGTCGAACAAAACGGCATTGTGTTTCTGGATGAGATCGACAAAATTGCGTCACGCACCAACACCCAAGGCGCCGACGTGTCGCGCGCGGGCGTGCAGCGTGATTTATTGCCGCTGGTCGAAGGCACGACGGTAAACACCAAGTACGGCATGGTGAAAACCGATCACATCTTGTTTATTGCCTCGGGCGCATTTCATCTGGCCAAGCCGTCTGATCTGATCCCCGAGTTGCAAGGGCGCTTCCCGATACGAGTCGAGTTGGAGTCCTTGTCGATCGCAGACTTTGAACGCATCCTGACCGCGACCGATGCCTGCCTGACTCGCCAGTACCAGGCGCTGCTCGCCACGGAAAATCTGGACATCGCGTTTCAGCCAGACGGTATTCGTCGCTTGGCAGAAATCGCATATTCAGTGAATGAAAAAACTGAGAACATCGGCGCGCGTCGGCTCTACACGGTGATGGAAAAACTGCTGGAAGAAATCTCGTTCAGTGCCGACACAGCGGCTGCGCAGGCAGTGCAGGTTGATGCTGCTTATGTTGACGCCAAGCTGGGTGAGCTGGCGACCAATGAAGATTTGTCACGCTACGTGCTTTAGCGGCCGAGCTGGCATCGCTTCATCGGTCTGGTTGACTCAATTGTGACGCTTATCACCTAAATAGAATGGCACGCAAATCAATCAGCCAGCGACAAAAGCTGTCATTTCGTATTGAGCCCTCACAGCGCGCATTGAAGCCGCGCAATCCGATCGCGGTCGCCGCCAAACAGCGCGCTGCCGGGCCTCACCGCAAAACCAATGCGGCTAATCGACAAGCCAAAAAACGCGATCTGATCCGGCTTTTACTGCAAAACAATAAAGACGAGTAATCATTACCCGAGCGCAGAAAAAGCACGCCGACTAATTGCAGCTCATACTCCGCCGCGCGCCTCGCGTGCCAATAAATCATGAATCGCTTGCTGTGGCGTGACTCGCTCGAATAACACGCGCGCGACCGAATCTACGATGGGCATGACCACGCCATGGGTCGCAGCCAGCTTACGAACTGCCTGCACGCAGCGCACGCCTTCCGCGACATGACCCAACTCAGTGGTAACATCGTCAAGCGATTTGCCGGCAGCGAGGCCTAATCCCACCTGACGATTACGCGACAAATCACCGGTGCAGGTGAGAATCAGATCACCCATACCCGTCAGACCCATGAACGTTTCGGCACGGCCACCCAGGGTCGTACCGAGCCGCGTGATTTCAGCCAGGCCGCGGGTGATGAGTGCTGCGCGCGCATTCAACCCCATGTCCAAACCATCGGCAATGCCGGTGGCAATAGCCAAGATGTTTTTCAATGCGCCGCCTACTTCAACACCAATCAAGTCGTCGGTGGTGTAAACACGCAAATGCGCGCCGTGCACCGCCGCGACTACCCTGCTGCGCAGGGTGGCATTGGGCGACGCTATGGTCAAAGCACAAGGCAAGCCTTGTGCGACTTCGAGCGCAAAGGAAGGGCCTGATAGTGCACCAAGAGGTAAATTTTCACCGCATACTTGTTGCACGACCTGGTGCGGCAGCATTGCGGTCTCTTGCTCAAATCCTTTGCACAGCCAGACCACGTTATCAGGCAACTCCTTCGTTACGGCGCTCAATACAGAACGCAGGCCGGCAATTGGCGTGGCAATAATCAGCAGCCCGTTGCGGGCATGCGCTACTGCTGCAGAAAGTTGGCTAGTGAATGTGAGCGCTGGGTCGAGCGTGATTCCAGGCAGGTAGTGCGCATTATTGCGAGTAGCGGACAGCGCATCGCACTGCGCAGGACTGCGGGCCCACAGCAACACCGATTGACGCGACGCCAGCGCGGTCGCAAGCGCTGTTCCCCATGCGCCTGCACCGAGTATTGCGATATTCATTCGCCCCAGACGTCGCTGGCTTTGGCGTAGCCAATATCACCGTCGCGGTGCCGTACCTTGAGCCAGCTTGACGCCACTGGCTCGGCCAACTCGAGCAGCACGCCCTTGTTCGCAGTGAATACGACGGCGGCTTTTTCGTCAGCGCTGCTGCGAACGATGGCCTGCGCCGACTCGACCAGCAGCATGCGCTTGCTCGACAATGACTTGTTCTCGACCCAAGCAAGATCGCCTGCTGCGTCGCGTACTCGGCTCCAATCGCCATTGTTGATGATGATCTCGACCGGCATACCAGCGGGCGCGGCGAACAGCTTGCGGCCTTTGGCACTGGGCGTGTCAAACATCACCGCCGGCCCCGGGCCGATCGACTTGAACTCACTCGCTGCCGAGACACTCGCGGCGGGCAATACACCCACCACGAGCATCGTGAACACAACGCACAATCGACGCATGTGCTTACTGCACCGGCGTTGTGGCAGCTTGCGCCAGCACTTGCTTGCGCTGCTGGTAAAACACCTCGAAGTTGATCTCGGTGAGGTGGATCGGCGGGAAACCGCCGCGCGTCACCATGTCGGCGATATTGGCGCGCAGGTAAGGGTAGAGGATGTTAGGGCAGGCGATACCCAGCAACGGCTCAAGCTGATCCTCGGGGATATTGCGCAACTCAAAAATGCCGCCTTGCTTGCCCTCGACAAGAAAAGCGATTTTGTCGCGAATCTTGGCGGTGATCGTGACAGTCACTGTCGCCTCGTAAATATCATCAGCCAGCTTTTGATTGCCGACGTCGATCTGGACTTCAATGCTTGGCCCATCTTGTTCAAGAAAAATCGCCGGCGAATTCGGCTGCTCCAGCGACATGTCTTTGAGATAAATACGTTGAATATTGAAACTGGCTTGCAGCTCTTGAGAAAGTTGATCTGACATGTGTCGCTTTCGTTGGGTGTTTACGTGAAGGATTACGTCTTAGGGGTGGTGCGAGGTTAGTTAAGATCAGCGCTGTTGGTGGGGCATGGTACGTCATCACGGTGGCGGTTCACAGCCGGATGTATGCGCGCGCTCGAGGCTTGTGTGGTCGGCGAGTGACAAGGTAAACGCTGAACTGACGGGTCAAGATCTGATGCCGGGTATCAGCCGCGCAGCAAAGGCTCGAGACCACCGGCGCGATCGAGCGCAGACAAATCATCGAAGCCACCGACATGGGTGTCACCGATATAAATCTGCGGCACGGTGCGCCGCCCCGTCATCTCCATCATCGCGACCCGTTGCTCCGGTTCAAGGTCGACGCGGATTTCTTCAATCTCGGCCACCCCCTTCGACTGCAACAAGCGCTCTGCCATGTTGCAGTAGGGACAAACACCGGTGGTGTACATCTTGACCTTCGCGCCCATCTCGCCGTTGCCCCTTGGTTGGATGTTACTTCGCTGTTGGCAGCCCTTGCGAGCGCCATTCGTTGAAACCGCCGTCGAGCACATACACCTTGTCGAAGCCGGCCCGCTGCAGCACCGACGCGCCGCGCGCTGCGCGAGTACCAACGCCACAGACCAGCAGTACTGGATGCTGCTTATCGATTTCGCTGGCGCGCGGGCCTAACTGGTCGAGCGGAATATTCTTCGACTGCTGCAGGTGCCCGCCCTTGAACTCGTCATTCGAGCGCAGGTCGAGAATCGTTACCTTGCCCTGATTCAGCAGCTGCGTTGCTTGCAACGTGGAGAGCGTGTTCTTGGCACGAAACAGCAGCGGCCAGATCAAGGCGCCGCCGGAGATCAATGCGATCAGAATCAGTGCGATGTTGTCGATCAAGAATGTCACGGCATAGAAATTGGTTGGTAACTACCCGCGCATTATAAAATAATGCGCTGCACGAAGTTGCACGTGTCAACCAGTCACCAACCTTCCCAAGGCCCCAACCCTGCCCCCGCTGCACCCGCTCCATGTACAAAATTGTCTTTATGCGCCACGGCGAGTCCGTGTGGAACCGCGAAAATCGTTTTACCGGCTGGGCCGATATCGATCTGACCAACAAAGGCGAGGCACAGGCCCGGGAAGCCGGGCGACTGCTGATCGACGCCGGTTTTAGCTTCGATATGACCTACACCTCCGTGCTGAAGCGCGCCATCCGCACGCTATGGCTGACGCTGGAGACCATGGATTTGACCTGGCTGCCAGTGGTTCATCACTGGCGCCTGAACGAGCGTCACTACGGCGCCCTGGAAGGACTGAACAAGGCCGACACCGCCGCAAAATACGGTGAGGCCCAGGTGATGCTCTGGCGCCGCAGCTACGACATACCGCCTATGGCACTTGAACCGAGCGACCCGCGCGCACCCTTCGATAACCCGCGCTACACTGACCTCAGCCGCGACGAGATACCGCTGACAGAGTGCCTGAAAGACACGGTGGCGAGAGTACTGCCCTACTGGAACAATGTCATCGTGCCAGCGATGCGCTCAGGCCGGCAGATACTGATCTGCGCGCACGGCAACAGCTTGCGCGGCCTGATCAAGCACTTGGACCAAATCAGCGACGCGGACATCGTCAAGCTCAACATCCCCAACGCGCAACCCCTGGTGTATGAGCTCGACGCAGAGATGAACCCGATTCGTAGCTACTACCTGGGTGACGCCGCCGCGATCGAGGCCGCCATCAACACCATCACGCAACAGGGCCGGACCAGCTAGTCCCGATGCCAACGGCTCGTCGCCTGCTAGCCATCCTCATCACGGCGCTTGCGCTCTCTTGTCTCGGCCTACTCGAGGTATTGGCGGCCGAGCCAAAATCAGTCGAGCGCACGCGCCAGAAGCAGCAAGCCGAGCAAGAGCGCACGGAACTCCGCCGCAAGCTCGACGGTCTCAAGGCGGATATCGCCAACACTGAGCAAGCGCATGGCCACGCCGCTGACGCGCTCGCCTCATCAGAGAAAGCGATTTCGAATGCCAACCGCAAGTTGCGCGAATTAGCTGCAGAGCAGCAGCGCACACAGCAGCAGTTGCAAGCGCTGTCGCAAGACCTGCAGCAATTGGAGTTAGCGGTAGCGCAGCAGCGCAAGCGGTTGGAGAAGATGCTGCGCGAGCAGTACCGAGCCGGGCAAGAGGATCGTTTGCGTTTGCTGCTGTCAGGAGATAACCCGAATCGCATCGCGCGCGAGCTGCGGTATCTCGGCTATGTCACGGCCGAACAGATCAAGGCGATTGAAAAACTTCAACAAGATATCGCCGCTGTGGAGACCAATAAATCCGATGCCGAGGAGGCTCGCGCTGCCTTGGACGATATCGCGGCCGAGCAGCGCGAGCAAAAAGCCGTTCTCGAAAAAGAGAAAAGTAAACGCAAGGCGCTGGTGCTAAAGCTCTCGGACAAACTGTCCGCACAACGTAAGCAAGCCGGCAATCTTTCACGTGATGAGGCGCGCCTGTCTGCGCTGGTCGATCGCTTGGCGATGGTGATCGCGCAGCAAAGAAAAGTCGAAGAGGAAGAGGCACGACGTCGCGCACGTGCGAAGGCAGCAGCAGCTGAACGAGAAAAAGCGCTGGCAGATAAATCGCGCGCAGACGACAAGGCCCGCGCGGGTGCCGCCAACAAGCCGGCGGCGCCCGCCAAACCAGCCGATCGACCTGCCGACGTAGCGCCCGAACCGCCACCGCCGCCAGATGGCAACGCTTTTGCTGCATTGCGCGGCAAAGGCAAGCTGCCGGTCAAAGGCGAATTAGCAGCAAGCTTTGGCGCGAAGCGCGCTGATGGACCAAGCTGGAAGGGTATTTTCATCAAAGCCGTCGAGGGCAGCGAGGTACGCGCCGCGGGTGCCGGCGAGGTGGTTTTTGCCGACTGGATGCGTGGCTTCGGCAACCTGATGATTGTCGATCATGGTGGCCAGTATCTGAGCATCTATGGCAACAACCAGTCGCTGCTAAAGCGACCGGGCGATCGAATTAAGGC
The DNA here is from genome assembly GCA_016868055.1 of Betaproteobacteria bacterium. Lineage (GTDB taxonomy): Bacteria > Pseudomonadota > Gammaproteobacteria > Burkholderiales > Burkholderiaceae_D > Pernthalerella. The sequence goes on along the minus strand of VGHX01000014.1, from coordinate 12,679 downwards.
GGGTGAGGTCATTGCGACTGTGGGTAACAGCGGCGGCAATGAACATTCAGGTTTATACTTCGAGCTCAGGCACCAAGGGCGGGCAATCGATCCGCTCGCTTGGCTCAACAGGTGAGACATGGGCAGCAAATTAAAAAATATCGGGTTAGTGGGACTCGGACTGATCGCCGGTATCGCCGGCTCGATGCAGTTCGATGCAATGGCCCAGCGCAACGCCAACTCGCCACTACCTATCGAGGAGCTGCGCACGCTGGCTGATGTGTTCGGACTGATCAAGACTGATTACGTCGAGCCGGTCGAAGATAAAAAGCTGCTCACCGAAGCCATTTCCGGCATGGTGTCGTCGCTTGACCCGCACTCTGCCTTCCTTGATAAGAAAGCATTCAAAGAGCTGCGCGAAGGCACACAAGGCAAATTCGTCGGCTTGGGTATTGAAGTCGGTATGGAAGATGGCTACGTCAAAGTCATCTCACCGATCGAAGACTCGCCTGCGTACAAAGCCGGTCTGAAAGCCGGTGATCTGATCACGCGGCTGGATAGCACGCCGGTAAAAGGCATGACGCTGGATGAGGCCGTCAAGCGCATGCGTGGTGAGCCCAACACCAAGATCACCCTTACTGTCGCGCGCAAAGAAGAAGACAAGCCTTTGCTCATCACCATCATGCGCCAGGAGATCAAGGTACAGAGCGTCAAGGGCAAGGTCATCGAGCCGGGATTTGGCTGGATTCGTGTCTCGCAATTCCAAGAGCCTACGGTGGAAGACCTCGCCAAAAAAATCAATCAGCTGTACCAGCAAGACCCTAGCATGAAAGGCCTGGTGCTGGACTTGCGTAATGATCCAGGTGGCGTCTTGCCAGGTGCGATTGGGGTCTCGGCGGCTTTCTTGCCCAAAGATGTGGCGGTAGTCTCGACCAATGGACAGCTGCCTGACTCGAAAGCAACCTACTACGCCCGTCGCGAGTTTTATGGCACGCGTGCCGGTACCGATCCGCTCGCTCGGCTGCCTGAGGGCGTCAAGAAAGTGAAGATGGTGGTGCTGGTGAACTCCGGCTCTGCGTCCGCCTCGGAAATTGTCGCCGGCGCGCTGCAAGACTACAAACGCGCAGCGATCATGGGAACGCAGACCTTCGGCAAGGGCTCGGTGCAAACGATCCGTCAGTTATCTGCAGATACTGCGGTCAAGTTGACCACGGCGCGCTACTACACCCCGAATGGCCGTGCGATTCAGGCCAAGGGTATCGTGCCCGATCTGCTCGTCGATGAGTACGCCGATGGCGATGGCATGAACGGCATGCGTCTGCGCGAGGCGGACCTGCAAAAACATCTGTCTAACGACAAAGACAAAGAGGCCGACAAAGGCGCGGCGGTGGTCGACGAGCTGGAAGAAGCCAAGCGCTTATCTGCACTGGAAAAAAAACGCAAGCCGCTGGAGTTTGGCAGCAAAGAAGATTTTCAGTTGGCGCAAGCGCTCAACCACCTCAAAGGCTTGCCGGTACAGACATCCAAAACCGCCAAACTGGATAGCAAAAAAGACTAACGCCTTGGCAATCGGGTAGTCGCCGTGCATGTCATCGCTACCCGACCCGTCGACAGCGGCCGCACGCATTGCGGCCGTTTTTCATTCAAGATCTCGTAATGGATGATCAACAGCTGCTGCGCTACTCGCGCCACATCATGCTCGATGAGATCGGCATCGAGGGCCAACAAAAACTGTTGAACGCGCATGCGCTCATCATTGGCGCTGGCGGTCTCGGCTCGCCGGTGGCGCTCTATCTCGCGTCTGCTGGTGTCGGCAACATCACGCTGGTCGATGATGACCTGATCGATCTGACAAATTTGCAGCGGCAGGTTCTCCATACCACGGCACGTGTCGGACAGCCGAAAGCGCTATCCGGAAAGCAGACGCTGGCCGAGATCAACCCCGAGGTGAATGTAGTCGCATTACAAGAACGTGCGGATGAGACGCGTTTGCAGTCACTCGTGGCTGAGGCTAGCGTGGTGTTGGACTGCACCGATAACTTTCGCACGCGCCACGCAATTAACCGCGCCTGTGTGCAAGCGCGCGTGCCGCTGGTGTCAGGCGCGGCGATACGGATGGATGGGCAGGTTGCGGTGTTCGACCCGCGAAACTCGGAAAATCCCTGCTACGCGTGCCTTTTTCCGGCTGATCAGGTGTTTGAAGAAGTGCAGTGCTCCACCATGGGCGTATTCGCGCCGCTGGTCGGTATTATCGGCACGGTACAGGCTGCCGAAGCCCTGAAACTCGTGATGGGCATCGGCGAATCACTGGCCAACCGCTTACTGATGCTGGAGGCGGGCTCAATGGAATGGACCAGTGTGCGAACCGCCAAGAGCCCGGACTGCGCCGTGTGCGCCAACACGGCGCGCTAATCGACCAACATCTCGGCAAAGGCCGGGATGTCGATTCACCCCGATAACAAGCTGAGCTGCAGCGCCGCGCCCTCTGTCGGCTTGAGCTGAAAACCGCTCTTGGCGTAGCGGTGCCAGCGCCCGATCACGAAAGCCATCAGCAACGCAGCGCGCCCGGCGGCCTGGTCTTCGGCGGGCCCGCCCTGCGTCGCCGCAAGTTTCCACGATTGCCGCAGCGCCAGCTCAACGCGATCGACAAACTGATTCATGCGCCGCTGCAAGCGCTCGTCTTCGTTGACCAGCGCATCGCCTATCATGACCTTGGTCATGCCCGGATTTTGTTCGGAAAATTCGAGCAGCATGCGCGCCGTCGACAAAGCCTGATGCCGGCCGTCGTGCTCGCTTTGGGTGATCTTATTGACCAGCGTGAAGATCGAGGTCTCGATAAATTCGATCAAGCCCTCGTACATCTGCGCCTTGCTGGCAAAGTGCCGATACAGTGCCGCCTCAGACACATCCAGCTTGGCGGCAAGCGCGGCGGTAGTAACCTTTTCCGCTTTAGGGCTTTCCAGCATGCGGGCGAGTGCCTGCAGGATCTGTAATTTCCGCTCGCCTGTTTTGGAGTTCGGCATGATCTTGTCAGTCCGGCAAAGGTGGAACAGCCCGAGAAATCTGCATCGCTAACGGCGCAATCGCGCGAGGTACGCCGGAAGTTTATGTAGTGATTTTACTTGGACATCGGCATACCCCGGTCGGAAAAAAAAGCTGGGTGAAAAACCACTGAACCACACTGTGCGCATACCCAAAGATTTAGCCGACTTCAGGTTTTCAAGCGAGTCTTCGACCAGCACGCAGCGCGCGGCGGATAATCCGCGTTGTTGTAGTACGCGATGTAGCAATAGCTTGGACGGTTTTGGACGCCACTGCTGGTGCACGCGCATCGCCTCGATCGGTACATGCTCAACAAAGTGGCGGTGCAAGCCCAGATGCCGCAGTACCGAGCGCGCATAGGCGCGCGGTGCATTGGTCAGCAAGATTTTTCGACCCGGTAATCGACGTAGCAGTCGTCCGAGGCCTCGCTCCGCGCGGATCATGTCGGACAAGTTGTCGAACTGGTGCGCGTCACGCAAGAAATCAGACGCACGCACACCGTGATGTCGCACCATGCCGAGCAATGTGGCGCCATAGCGCTGCCAGTAGCGGACGCGTATGTCATTCACCGCGTCAGGGTGCGAGGGCAAATCTTGCTCAGCCAGTACACGCGCGATCAGCGCGTTCATATTCTGATTTATAGCGGGGAAGATCGCGTACGAAGCGTTATGCAGCGTGTTATCGAGATCGAATAACCAGACCAGCTTGCGCGCCACACGCGACCTCGTTTCGTAGTGAGTGAGCTGTGCCGATCGCGGCAAGCAGCCTGAACAGACAGGCGCTTAGTGAGAACGGATCATGGTGCCGAATGCCTGCTCGGTAAGCACCTCAAGTAGCAGCGAGTGCTCGATACGGCCATCGATAATATGCACCGTGTTCACGCCCGACTTGGCAGCATCAAGCGCCGACGAAATCTTTGGCAACATGCCGCCAGAGATAGTGCCGTCAGCGAACATATCGTCGATCTCGCGCGCGGAGAGATTGGTGAGCAGTTGACCGCTTTTATCCAGTACGCCAGGGATATTGGTCATCATGATCAATTTTTCTGCGCGCAGAATTTCCGCAATCTTGCCAGCGACGAGATCGGCATTGATGTTGTAGGCCTGGCCGTCAATGCCAAAGCCGATCGGCGAGATAATCGGAATAAAGGCGTCATCTTGCAGCGCCTTCACGACTGCCGGGTTGATCGCCTCGATTTCACCGACGAAGCCAATGTCAACATACTCGCCCGGCTTATCTTTGTCGGGCATCTGCATTTTGCGGGCGCGGATCAGACCGCCGTCTTTACCCGTCAGGCCGACTGCTTGGCCGCCATAGTGGTTAATCAGCATGACGATATCCTGCTGAACCTCTCCACCGAGCACCCACTCAACCACTTCCATGGTCTCCTCATCGGTGATGCGCATGCCTTGCACAAAGCTGCCCTGCTTGCCAATTTTTTTGAGTGCGCTGTCAATTTGCGGGCCGCCACCATGCACCACCACCGGGTTCATACCGACCAGCTTCAGCAAAATTACGTCGCGCGCGAAGCCGTGCTTCAATCGCTCTTCGGTCATGGCGTTGCCGCCATATTTGACGACGATCGTTTTGCCGTGGAATTTGCGGATATAGGGCAGTGCCTCGGCGAGAATCTCGGCTTTGATCTCGGGGGCGATCGCAGAAGTGGGCATGACTGTGCGCGCTGAATGGGGACAGAAAAGACCCGCGATTTTACTCCCAACTGCAAAGCGAGCGGGCCGATTTTTCGAGACTGCCGCGACTACCGGCAGGCGCGTAAGGCAGCGCCGGCAGACTTCATTGCCAAAGACTTCAGCTGCTCACGCTGAGCATCATCGTCAACCACGATCTGAATCGTGTAGCGTGTGCTGTTTAACGGGTACTCGCCGATTCGCGCATCGCCGACACCTGCGGCACGCAATTTCTCGAGATGCGCCTCCGCTAATTCAGCGCGCGTAAAACGCCCAAGAGAGATTCCCCAGCGCCGAGTTGGCTCATCCCGAATCACCGCGCTGTCATTGAAGCCCATGGCACGTAGCTGCGCCAGGCGCCGATTCGCCGCCTCCTCATTGGCCAGCGGCGGAATAAAGATCATCTGCGAGGTGGCAGCTTGCACCACGTGTCGCTGCGGGTTCAGGGTGGGCATAAGCTTGCTGAGCTGCTGCTCGAACGCCGCTACGCTTTGCGTATGGAACTCACCGATCTCGATACAACTGCTGCCCGCTACTGCGGCCGGGTTTGCCGAAGACGCCGGCGCGGCGGCACCATCCACCAAACGCAGACGCTCGGCATTCACCTGCTGCGACACATGGTCCGAGTTGCTTGCGAAAGGACGTACCGCTTGCAGCATCAAGAACAGAACAATATTCACCAGCAGCAGCAAGAAAAACAAAGCCCGCATTACGACTCCGAAGATTCCGATAACGCTGCAATATGCAACCCACGCAGCACGAGTTGATCGACCTGCTCGATAGGTGCCGGCAGGTACGGCAGCAGGTGTGACGCCGCTCCGCCAGAGAGTAGGCAACGCGCGCCGGGTAGTTTGGCGCGCGCTTGCGCGATCGCGCCGACTTGCGCGTGCAGGCATCCACTGACAATCGCATCCAGCGTATTGTCAGCGAAGTCGAGACGGGCGTCGTGCGTCTCCACACGCGGCAGCTGCGCCGTACTCAGCGCTAGTGACTGTGCCATCGTGCCAAGTCCGGGAAGAATCATGCCGCCCAAGAACCGACCAGAGGCATGCAGCGCATCAATCGTAGTCGCGGTACCCGCAGTCACAATGATCAAGGACTGCTCGGGAAATAGCCCGCGCGCGCCAAGCAAAGAGGCAAAGCGATCACAGCCAAGCTGCTGCGGATCACGGTAGCTGTTACTCACACCCGCTTGCTGCGCCCGAGCACGAAACCAGTCCAGCGACGTATCTTTCATACCTCTCGCTTGAAGCAAGGCCGAGAGCTGTGCCGCCATGGCGTCGCCAGCCACATTCGCAATGCAAGCGCGGTGCAGGTGATGCTGCGCCAGTATGTTTCCCAAATCATCAAGCTCGGCATGGAACAGCGCGCCGGCGGCTTCCCAGTGGCCGGCCTCGGCATCGGGATGCGCTAGCGCCCATTTGACACGCGTGTTCCCCGCATCGATGAGTAACAGCATCTAAGCCTCACCGTTTAATCGTACGCGAAGCGATACATCGCCCGCCGCTACCGCAATCACACCGTCTGCAGTCGCCAGCTGCAAACAACCGGAGGCATCAATACCACGCGCAATGCCTTCATGTAACAAGGTGTCTTGATCTGTCACCATCACTGAATGTCCGGCGTAAGCGTCCCATTGCTGCCAACGATCAATAAACGGGCCAAGACCCTCTCTATCAAACTGCGCAAGCATGTCAACCAAAGCATCTGCCAGCAGCGCTAACAAGGCATCGCGGTCTACGCGCTGAGCCAACGCCGCAACAGGGTGCGGCAGGTCATTATCACGCTCATGGTTAGGGTGGGTGTTCAAGCCAACACCTATGACTACCCACAGCGGCGACTGCGCATCACGACGGCCGGTACTGGTCTCAACCACAACACCACCGAGTTTTGCGCCGCCAAGCAGCAGATCATTCGGCCACTTCAGCATTACCGGATAGTCGTGCGTCCGCAGCGCCGCTGCGATGGCCACACCAACCGCCAACGGTAATCCCGTTAGCCGCCCGACACCCCGCGTGCATGGCCAAGCAAGCGAAAAGCACAAACTATCGCCCGGTGCTGCGCGCCACGAACGCCCTGCGCGACCGCGCCCGGCGCTCTGCCGCTCAGCGACACGCAAAACTGGTCCGGATAAATGCTCTAGGCGTTGCCGCAAATCAGTATTGGTCGACGCAGTCTCGGCCACCACCTCAATCAATAAGCCATTGCGTGCTGCACGACACAGGCTTGTGATTCGATTTGCATCCAGCAGCGTACTCATGCGCGCATTGTATCGGTACTGCTGAGGCGGATGACGCCCGCCGTAAACTCCAATACACTGCCGCGCATGTTCGACGCACCGCCACCGCACACGACCTCATCGACGCGCCATAGTCGATCGGATGCCCGAGGCTCCAGCACTGTCCGCATCGGACTACTCTGCTACTTGGTACTGGTGATCTATGCGAGTTGCTATCCATGGGCAAGCTGGCGCAGCACCGGCCTGGCGCCCTGGGCCTATTTGTTCGAGGGGCTACCGCGTTACTGGACCACGTTCGACCTCATAACGAACATCGTTGGCTATGTGCCGCTTGGCGCGCTCATCGTGTTCGCGCTGTATCCGCGAGTCGCAGGCGCAGTCGTGGTGCTGTGCGCGGTTACCGCTGGTGTGATGCTGGCGCTGCTGCTGGAATGCATACAAAGTTATCTGCCGTCGCGGGTGCCAAGTATTCTGGATCTCATCACCAACGCCGCCGGCGTTTTGATGGGCGCCTTGGCGGGCCAACGGCTGTCTGCGCCGGTACTTCGACAGAGCCGCCTGCGCGCGCTCAAGTCGGATTGGTTCGGAGCGAGATCAAGCGCCGGATTAATCGTCGTCGTGCTGTGGCCGCTTGCACAAATTTATCCGCAGCCTTATCTGTTCGGTCATGGATTGTGGCTACCGACCTTGTCTACCATGCTGACCGATTGGCTCGACACACCGGTGGATATTGGCAAGCTACTGTGGCGCGATTTCAGCTTGGATATCGAGCACTTTCTGCTAGCCGAGATCGTAGTAACTGCGCTTGGCATGACCGCAGCGGTGCTGACGCTGCTGTGTCAGACCCGACGTCAGGCGCCGCGTCTGCTGCTGGCGTTGGGCTTGCTACTCGCCGCCACCATCACCAAGGCATTGGCACACGCGGTTTTGTTTTCACCGTCGGATGCATTCGCCTGGCTGACACCCTCTGCAGTAAGCGGATTACTGGTGGGTGCGGTGATGCTGGCCGGATTATCATTTGCGCCGGTCGCGGCGCAGCGTCGTGCAGCGATTGCCGCTTTGATGATCTGCCTGTTGCTATTGAATGTGCTACCTTCGAATCCGTATTTTTTGTCGACGCTGAGCGAATGGGTGCAAGGTAAATTCCTCAACTTTAATGGCGCGGCACAGTTTCTTTCATTATTCTGGCCCGCGTTTGCCTTGTGGATTCTGTTAAGCCCGCCGCAGCGTCATGCATAGCGCGGTATCATTGGCGAATGCTGCCTGTCGATTGACTATCCCATGAGTGAGCTCTACTACCAACATCATGTATTCGTCTGCAACAATGTGCGAGACGATGGCCGCGCCTGCTGTGCAGAGCGAGGCGCTCAAGGCGTTCAAGAATACGCCAAGCGCCGCTTGAAAGCGCTGGATATGAATGGTCAGGGAAAAATTCGTATCAATAAATCAGGCTGTCTCGATCGCTGCGAAGAAGGCCCGGTCATGGTGGTTTATCCGGAGGCCGTCTGGTACACCTATGTCGATGAGCAGGATGTCGATGAGATCATCGATTCGCATTTACTGTCGGGTCAAGTGGTCGAGCGCTTGAAAATTTAACAGCGCGAGCAAGATCAGCAGCGCACTGCCGTCACCATGAACGCGCATACCCAATCCTTTTCTCTCGCTGGCCAGGCGGGTGCGCTTGAGTGCAAGCTCGACTTGCCGGCGCACACGGCACCGATAGGAATCGCACTGATCGCGCATCCCCACCCGCTATACGGCGGGAGCATGGATAACAAGGTGGTGCAGACGCTCACTCGGGCCTTCGTCGTGCTTGGTTATGCATGCGCTCGGATGAATTTTCGCGGTGTTGGCGAATCTGCAGGCGTGCATGACCATGGTATCGGTGAGACTGATGATATGGCGCTGCTTCACTCGCATATGACCAACCTATATCCGGGTATGCCAGTCGCGATGGCCGGGTTCTCATTTGGTACCTTCGTGCTATCGAGACTGCAGCAGCAACTCGCCGAGCAAGGCAAGCCGGCTGAGCGATTGGTACTGGTTGGTTGTGCTGCTGGCAAGTGGGATATGGCGCCGGTACCGTCGAATACCATACTGATACATGGCGAGCAGGATGAGACCATCCCGCTCAGCGATGTATTTGACTGGGCGCGCCCGCAAGATCTGCCGGTGGTGGTGATTCCCGGCGCCGATCATTTTTTTCATCGCAAGCTACACCATATCAAGCAACTGGTAATCGCTGCCTGGCCGACGCAGTAGCACCGCGCTCGATCACTACTGCGACTGATCCGCTCGAACCAGCCCTCGGCGCTATAATCTGGCGAGTATTGTTGCTGCATCACTCTCTGGATTCAATGAAAAAATTTTTGGTTGCTTGCGTCGCACTGTGTTTGTTTGTTAATGCTACGGCCCAATCGCTTGCGCCACCAACTATTGCGGCACGCTCGTGGTTACTGATGGACGCGAGCAGCGGCCAGGTTCTCGCAGCGCATGAACCCGATCTGCGAATTGAACCCGCATCGCTTACCAAGCTTATGACCGCGTACCTGGCATTTTCAGCCGTGCGCGATAAGCGTATTGATTTGCAGCAGACGGTGAATGTGTCGGTGAATGCATGGAAGGTCGATGGTGATAGCTCCAAGATGTTTATCGAGCCATCTACACCTGTGCGGGTACAAGATCTGCTGTACGGGCTGATTGTTCAATCGGGTAATGATGCAGCGGTAGCGCTGGCGGAGGCGGTGTCTGGCAGCGAGGCAGCATTTGTCGAGCAAATGAATCGGTCTGCTACCGCGCTTGGCCTTAGGCAGACGCACTTCGCTAACCCGCACGGCTTGCCTCACCCGGAAAATTACGCAACCGCCCGTGATTTATCGGTGCTGGCTAATCGCCTGATTACTGACTTCCCCGAGCTGTATAAAATTTACTCGACCAAGAGTTTTACTTACAACAAGATAGCGCAACCCAACCGGAACCGATTGCTGTGGCTGGATCCGACTGTTGATGGGGTCAAGACTGGACATACGCAAGCCGCTGGCTACTGCCTGATTGCATCAGCCAAGCGCGCCAATGGTGTGCAGGGTGATAGACGCATGCTGTCGGTGGTACTGGGCACGAGCTCGGATTCAGTGCGGGCGCAAGAAAGCCAAAAACTGCTGAATTGGGGCTTCCAGAATTTTGATACGCACAAAGTTTATGCCAAAGGCCAAGTGGTACTGACGCCAACCGTATGGAAGTCATCGATCAATGAGATCAAGCTGGGCTTTGATCGCGATGTATACGTCACTGTGCCACAGGGTACTCGGCCCAAGATTACGACGCAGGTCGAGCGCGCCGACCCCCTGGTAGCGCCGATTGCGCGTAACGCGCCCACTGGCACGCTCAAGCTATTAGCGGATGATCAGGTCATCAATAGCGTGCCACTGCTTGCGCTGGAATCCGCACCCACTGCGACTATTGTCGGGCGCACCATTGACACGCTGCGTTTGCTGTTACCCCACTAATGCACAAGGCAAAGCACCTGAAGTCTTCCGATTTGGCCGGTTCATGAGCGAAACTGCATGCCACTGCCCACAGACAGCTTGATTGAGTACCCCAGTGATTTTCCCATCAAGATCATGGGCGTGATGCAAGACACTTTCGCGCAGACGATGGTCGACTTAGTACAGCGCCATGATCCTGATTTCCATGCCGGCAAAATGAGTATGCGCCCCTCTTCCAAAGGAAATTATCTGGCGCTTACGGTGACCGTACGCGCGACGAGTCGCGAACAGCTTGATAATCTTTATCGAGAGCTGTCTTCGCATGCGATGGTTAAGGTGGTGCTGTAGCGCGCATGTCTACGCTGCTGATCCTGCGCCGCGGCCTCGAGCCTTATGAGCAGTGCTTTGCCGCCATGCGCAGTTTCACCGACGCGCGAGACAGTCAAACCCAAGACCAGCTGTGGCTGGTTGAGCACCCGCCGGTGTTCACCCTTGGTCTCGGCGCCGACCCGGCCCACGTGATTAATGCGCATCATCTTCCGGTGGTTCAAACCGACCGAGGGGGTGAAGTCACTTACCACGGCCCGGGCCAGGCGATTGCCTATCTGCTATTTGATCTGCGCCGTGATGGTCGGCGACTGCTGCCGCGTGACTTTGTATATCGCATCGAGCAAGCCGTGATCGATACGCTCGACACGTATAATTGTGCTGGTGAGCGCAAGGCTGGCGCGCCTGGTATTTACATCGCAGACGGTGACTGGCGCGGCGCGAAAGTGGCGGCCTTGGGCTTGAAGATTCGCGCCAACGGCTGCACCTACCATGGCGTATCGCTCAATGTTGCGATGGATCTGCAACCGTTCGGCTGGATTAACCCGTGTGGCTACGCCGGCCTGGCGACGATCGATCTGCATACCCTGGGCGTGCGAGCCAGCCTCGACGAAGTGCAAGATCAACTCGCGCGCGCGCTTGAAAAAAACCTGAAGCTCTAAACCATGTCAGATTCCAGCGATACCCTTGATACGCGGTACGACCCCAACCAAAAACAAAAGGGCGCAGGTAAAACTGCGCGGATCCCGATCAAGATTGTGCCGGCCGAGAGACTGGCCAAGCCCGACTGGATACGGGTCAAAGCGGCCTCACCCACAACACGCTTTTACGAGATCAAGGACATCCTGCGCAAGAACCAGTTAGTGACGGTCTGTGAAGAAGCCTCTTGCCCGAACATCGGCGAGTGTTTTGGCAAAGGTACCGCTACCTTCATGATCATGGGCGACAAGTGTACGCGTCGCTGCCCATTCTGCGATGTCGGACACGGCCGCCCTGATCCGCTCGATGTCAACGAACCAGAAAATCTGGCACGCACTATTGCCGCGCTGAAGCTTTCTTATGTGGTGATCACATCGGTTGATCGTGATGACTTGCGCGATGGCGGCGCCGCGCACTTTGTTGAGTGTATTCAGCAGGTACGCGCACTCTCACCGTCAACACGAATCGAAATTTTGACGCCTGATTTTCGTGGACGCATCGACCGCGCGCTGGACATTTTGCGCGCTGCGCCGCCTGACGTGATGAACCACAATCTCGAGACGGTACCGCGCTTGTACCGCGAGGCGCGCCCCGGCTCTGATTACGCTTTTTCGCTGGAACTATTAAAACGCTTCAAAGCGCTCTGCCCCGATGTACCGACCAAATCCGGACTAATGGTGGGACTGGGCGAAACTGATGACGAGATTCTTCAAGTCATGCGCGATCTTCGCGCGCACGATGTTGATATGCTGACCATCGGTCAATACCTAATGCCAAGCGGCGACCACTTACCTGTGCGTCGCTATGTGCATCCGGATACATTCAACATGTTCGAGCAAGAAGCCAAGAAAATGGGCTTTGTGCATGCCGCAGTCGGTGCGATGGTACGCAGCTCGTATCACGCCGATCAGCAAGCGCATCAAGCGGGCGTCGTTTAATTTCTCGTCTAGGCGTACGGCAAGGCGACCCCAACAACGCTAGCGTCCATCTGCCCGCAGGTTGAAAAACTGCTGCAACCGTGTCGATGGCTAAGCAGGAACTCCGAAGACGGTACATGACCTGCTACAAGGCTGCAGCAACAACGCTAGCGTCCATCTGCCCGTAGGTTGAAAAACTGCTGCAAAGGTGCCGATGGCTAGGCGGGGGCGCCGCAGACAGTACATGACGTACGGCAAGGCGACCCCAACAACGCCAGCGGCAGCTTTGCAGCAGTTTTAAGC
>VGHX01000013.1 GCA_016868055.1 Betaproteobacteria bacterium | reverse complement strand
GATCTGCTCGGGCATTAATCGAACTCCTTTGGGCATCACTGACTCCTTTTGAATAATAAAAAAGCAATATTATTCTCACTCAATCTGGATCAGTTTTTAAACGCAGGTCAGTTCCATTAAACACAGCTCAACCGCTATCAGCCAATTCGCGCACTGCCTTGCTTGGAAAGACCGGCCCTTTGTATAACGGGCCGCAGGGCGTCTCTGATAATTTCAGGGACAGTGCCAGTGGATCGTTCAATTTGTGGTAATCACGGTAGCCTTCAGCCAAGTAGACAAACTCTTTCATCACACCTAAAACGCTGCGATTGGAAGTTTTAGCAAAGCAAACATCGCCCATACCCGACATTTCGGTGTGAATAAATTCGTTGGTCACTCCCAGCGTAACTAAGACGTTTTTTATAGCAGCGGGAGACCGTAATCCAAGCGTTGACGCTGGAGCTAGCGGTAATAGTGCGGGCAATAGCGTTCGATCGTTGACCAAGAGAGCCAGCTGCGGTTTCCAAAACAAGACTGTGGCGTGCCAGTTACCGAGAATGCTTGTGTCCAGATGTGGCAAGACGATCGCGGGTTTGATGCGATCAAGCAGTTTTTTTGTGCATTGAAGGATCAGCATCCCAAATGAAGAAATAGTGGCAGGAAAGCATGCAGCGTAAATTGAGGTACTAGTTTTAGTACAGTGAGCGAATGGAAATTAAATTTGCCGGAATCATGGCACAAGCGTTCTCAGTTGAATTACGCTTGTGCCATGATTCCGGCGATTGTTTGGCTGCCTTGGCCAGAGCTTGTTTCTCATGCCGGCGCAAGGATTTCGCTGGCTTGGTATGAGATCCGGCTTTGCGAAATTTTGCCAGAGCCACATAGGGATTGCGTGGCGTGCCTTTCGGTTTCATTCTGCATTTCCTTTACTTTAGGTTGATTTAAAAAGGTTGTGTGCTCGAGGCGAAGTTTTATGCGATCCAGTAACCAACGCTTGTGTAGCAATCATTCTGCTCGCGCGCACCAATAGACGTTGATGATGAATTTCAGGTTCATCTAACAAGTTCAAAAGCCCACTTCCTTCTGGTGGCGTACTGCCAAAATCATCACGTGCTGATGGTTAATTCGGTAGCGAACCACATATCCAGCGTCACCGAAGTCGATAATCCAGTCTCGAAACGCATCATCCATGTCATGAACGAGTCGTCCGAGGCCGGGCTGTTGCTCTAGTACTTTGACGCCTTGTCGAATCGCCTGAACAGCACGTTTTGCAGCGTCAGGATTCTTGGGCGCGAGAAAGCGGTAAAGGCGCTGCACATCCAGCAGTGCCAAAGGAGACCAAATCAGGCGTGACATTCAGGAGGATCAATGTCATTGCCCTGTTCGAGCTGTGCCATCCAGGCATCGGCCTCATTGGCGGTCAGATGCAAGCCGTTTTCACGGAAGGTCTCCCAAGCTTTCATTGTCTCTTGGCGGAACACCTCTCGCTTCTCCTCGCGATCAACGTACTGAGTAATCGCCTCTCGCATCAACCAATGCGAGGTACGCTGGCGCGCTTCGGCTAAGCGTTTCAGACGAGCTTTGGTGTCTTCGTCAATCTTGATCGCCACCGGGCGAATGGTCGTAGCTGTCATAGTAGCTTCCGCTGGAAGTATCTCAAGGTATTACCTTAGCATACCCGACTGTAACTAGCCATCTTTGGTAAGGCTTCGGAATCCATTTTTTGATTCGGATGCCGAAACTCATTGCAAGATCGACATTGCCCGATGACAGAGCCATGGTTGCACCACAGCGATCCAACCAACGTGAATAGCCGATCCTAGGCCGCTGCAAAGTTGCAGCTCAACCTAGGGAGTTGTCATGATCGCAAATATTCATTGGAGCCAAGCTCAATTGGCTAAGCACTGGCAAGTGTCGGAGGGAACACTGGAACGCTAGCGTTCTGAGGGTATTGGCCCCATCTACCTCAAGCTCATGGGGCACGATCGATATCGTTTAAGCGACATTAGCGCTTTTGAGCAGGATTGTCTTCGCATTAGCACGTCTGTTCGCGCACCAGCACCCAGCGACCGCGGCTAATTAGCAGCAACCCTCAGGAGCCTCGAGGAGCGTTATTGCCACCTGCGAACACCTGAGGGTTGTTGTGGAACGTTATTAACAAATGATGGTTGGTGGAGGCGGCGGGAATCGGCTCGTAAGCCGGGGCTCGCGTTGCATCGCTCGCCCGCTCGGTCAGCGTCAAGCGTTGCTTGACGAAACCCTGTCCTCGCCCCGCGTGGACGCGGGTTAGTACCACTCAAATCCACCAACTAAAAAACCACCGCAAGGGTGGTCTTTTAGTTGGTGGAGGCGGCGGGAATCGAACCCGCGTCCAAAAGCCCTCTACAGGCAGTTCTACATGCTTAGTGTTGTCGTTTGATTTTGACCCTGACGACGCGGACGCACACGCTGCGACAAGGCGAGTCACCTAAATTTAACGCCATACCAAGTGACCCGGCATAACGCGATTCCCTGTATATGACCTCACGTGCCATTGCTGGCCCGCCCCAGGGACGAAGCGGTGTGAGGGAAGCCGCAATTAAGCGGCTACTGCGTACGAGTGATCGTTTGCAGTTATTGATTTCCGGCTGGATTTACGAGGTCACCAGTCCTCGGCATGCCCTACGCTGCTTCGCAACCCCTGTCGAAACCAGGTCACCCCCAAGCAGTAACACCATTCTAGCGGATCAGATGGGATGAAGACAGAAAAATTCAGGAGTCTGACAGAAGCTCGATGATCTCTCGCGGGTTACCGGCGACAAAGTCGGCGTTCCAGTTCGCGGGCTCGGTGACGCCGCAGTAGCCCCAGCCTGCAGCAATCGTTGGCATACCGGCTGCCTTACCCGCTTGTATGTCGCGCAAATCATCACCCACATACCAGCATTGCTCAGGCGCTAGTTGTAGCCGACGCGCCGCTTCGAAGAGTGGCTCGGGATGTGGCTTCGCGTGCGGCGTAGTATCGCCGGATATGGAGCAGGCTGCATGCGCGAGCCCGATCAGGGGTAAAAGCGCATCCGTATAACGCAACGGCTTGTTAGTTACGATACCCCATTGCTGATTGTTTGACGCTATCTTTGCCAGTAGCGCAACGATGTCTTCAAACAGTATGGTTTGGTCAGCAATTTGCGCTTCGTAATTTGCAAGAAACTCAATGCGCATCGCTTCGAATTCGGCGTCACCCGGTTGAATACCAAACGCCACCCCGATCAATCCACGCGCACCCGCAGACGCCATCGGCCGCAGCAGTTCGTACGGCGTGGCATCCATGCCGCGATCGAGGCGCATTTTATTAACTGCATGTGCGAGATCAGGCGCGGTGTCAGCCAGCGTGCCATCCAGATCAAACAGCACGGCGCGTGGCACAGGAGGTCGATGTCGCATGTGCTTAGTGCGGCTTACGGCAGGCAATCAGGTAATTGACGTCCGTGTCCTGATTGAGTGAGTAAATTTTGGTGATGGGGTTGTAGGTCATACCCTTCAGTGCATCGACTTCAAGCCCGGCACTACGAGCAAACTGTGAAAGCTCTGCCGGTGTGATGAACTTTGCGTAGTCGTGGGTGCCTTTGGGTAGCAAACGCAGAACATACTCAGCACCAATCACGGCAAAGAGATAGGCCTTTAAGTTGCGGTTGATGGTAGAGAAAAAAACATGGCCACCGGGTTTTGCCAGGCTGGCGCAGGCTCGGACGACAGCAGCAGGATCAGGAACGTGTTCCAGCATCTCCATGCAGGTGACAACATCAAACTGTTCAGATTCACGCGCGGCGAGATCTTCTGCCGAGATGTACTCATAACGGACAGAGACGCCGGACTCAAGGCTATGGAGCTCCGCGACTTTTAGCGCTTTCTCAGATAGATCGATGCCGGTGACATTTGCACCTTTTTTCGCCATCGCCTCGGCGAGTATGCCACCGCCACAACCCACATCCAGCGCTCGCTTCGAGTTTAGCGGTGCGCGAGCATTAATCCACTCTAAGCGAAGCGGATTAATCTCGTGCAATGGACGGAATTCGGATTGCGGGTCCCACCATCGGTGGGCGAGCTCACTAAATTTTTGAAGCTCTGCTGGATCGGCGTTCATGGCCGAATGATAGCGGAAATGGCTCTACAAAGAAAAAAGCCGCTGGGTGAGCGGCTCTTTCTAGTACGTCGTGTTAGCTGGCTTGGTTACTGACTAGCCAAACTAACACTGTTCATGGTTCGTATTTACTTTTTCGTACCGACTACTTCGATATCGACGCGGCGGTTCTTGGCGCGGCCGTCCTTGGTATGGTTATCAGCAATTGGATTTCTTTCACCTTTACCTTCCACGAATACCCTCGCTTCCGGAATACCTCGCGATACCAAAAATGCCTTGACCGCTTTCGCACGCCGCATCGACAGCTTCATATTGTAGGCATCAGACCCTGTCCAGTCCGTGTGGCCTGTCGCGACGACCACCTCGATATCAGTGTTCTTCAGCTGTGCCACTAGATTTTGTAATGTGGTCTTGCCTTCGGGCTTCAACACAGACTTATCGAAATCGAAGAAGGCATCTGCTGAGAAGGTTACCTTTTCAGCAGTGGGAGCGGCCGCAGCGGCTGCAGCTGGGGCGGGTGCCGGCATATCAGGCTCGTCCTCAGCAAGTACCGTTTCCTCTTCTGCATAAACGACTGCGTCGGGCTCAGGTTCTGCCGCGAGTTTTTGCGTTGGCGCAGGTGCCGGGCTTGGAGCGGGCGCAGCAGCAGCCGGCTTCGAGATGGCGCCATCGCACTCTTCAATCGCGTCAGCAGGTGTCCAGAAGCCGGTGTGCCAACAGAGACCGAAGCCGCTGCGAACCACATCGTTTTGGCTGTCTACCAAGTAGCCTTTCTTGCTACCGCCTGCGGCCAAAGCGGAGCTACCCAGAGCAAACAAACTAATGATGAGCGCTATGCGCAAAAAAGATTTCATGTGCGATCCCGATTAAAAGTTGCGGCTGATGCCGCCGAGATTGGAACAACTGGCGCCAGCCAGCGCTTGCTGGTTTTGCATGCTAATAAAGCATCATTTTAACCGAGAATCGGACGCGCGCCTACCCGCCTTAGGTCTTGCTTTTGGTCCCAGTTTTTGAGGGTCGGCATGGTAAACTTGAGGGCTTTTTGACAGAGCGCGCGCGCTATTTTTTGCGGGCTCACCGAAACTGAAAATCTTCCTGCTGCGCCTGCCGATTCCATGGATCAATTTGCTAAAGAAACCATCCCGATTTCGCTAGAAGAGGAGATGCGCAAAAGCTACCTTGATTACGCGATGAGCGTCATCGTGGGGCGTGCGCTGCCCGATGTACGTGATGGTCTGAAGCCCGTACACCGACGCGTCTTGTATGCGATGCACGAGACCAATAACGTTTGGAACCGACCCTACGTGAAATGCGCGCGTGTGGTCGGTGAAGTCATGGGTAAGTACCACCCGCATGGTGATCAGGCGATCTACGACACCTTGGTACGAATGGCGCAAGATTTCTCGTTGCGCTACACGCTGGTGGATGGGCAGGGCAATTTCGGTTCGATCGATGGCGACAATGCTGCGGCGATGCGCTATACCGAGTGCCGTCTGGACAAAATATCGCAAGAGCTACTGGCGGATATAGACAAAGACACGGTTGATTTCGTGCCTAACTATGATGGTAAAGAAAAAGAGCCATCGGTACTGCCAACACGTATTCCTAACCTGCTGATCAATGGTTCCTCTGGCATCGCAGTGGGTATGGCTACCAATATCCCGCCGCACAATATCACCGAGGTAATTAACGGTGCGTTGCATTTACTCAGCGCACCTGATTGCAAAATTGAAGAGCTGATCGAACTGATTCCGGCGCCGGATTTCCCTACCGCCGGGATTATCTACGGCGTGGCTGGCGTACGCGATGGCTACCGTACCGGGCGCGGTCGCGTAGTCATGCGGGCGAAGACGCATTTCGAAGATATTCGTGATGGTCGCGCCGCAATCATCGTTGATGAGTTGCCGTACCAGGTCAACAAGAAATCGCTGCTCGAGCGCATCGCTGAGTTGGTGCGTGACAAAAAGCTGGAAGGTATTTCGGATATTCGCGATGAATCCGATAAATCCGGCATGCGCGTCGTGATTGAGTTGAAGCGCGGTGAGTTGCCCGATGTCGTACTGAACAATTTATTCAAGCAGACGCAACTGCAAGACACCTTCGGCATGAATATGGTCGCGCTGGTGGATGGTCAGCCCCGACTGCTCAACCTGAAGCAAATGCTCGAGTGCTTCCTCTCGCACCGGCGCGAGGTCGTCACACGACGTACCGTATTCGAGTTGCGCAAGGCACGTGATCGTGGCCATGTGCTGGAAGGCCTTGCAGTGGCGCTCGCCAATATCGACGAGTTCATTGCAATTATTAAAGCAGCACCTACGCCCCCTGTTGCCAAAGCAGAGCTGATGACGCGCGCGTGGGACTCATCGGTGGTACGCGAGATGTTGTCGCGTACTGAGATGGCGGCGTCGGGCGGTATCGATGCGTTCCGTCCGGAGAGCCTGCCCCGTCATTACGGCTTGCAAAGTGATGGTTTGTACAAATTATCAGACGATCAGGCACAAGAGATCTTGCAAATGCGCTTGCAACGGCTCACGGGTCTCGAGCAAGACAAAATCGTCAACGAGTACAAAGAGGTCATGACGCAAATCGCTGATTTGCTCGATATTCTCGCGCGACCCGAGCGCGTGAAGACCATCATTACAGATGAGCTGACCGCTGCAAGGAATGAGTATGGACACGGCAATAAGGATTGTCGTCGCTCGACGATCGAGCTGAATGTCGCCGATCTTGGTACCGAAGACCTGATCGCGCCGCAGGACATGGTGGTCACGCTATCGCACACCGGTTACATGAAGTCGCAGCCGCTTTCCGAATATCGATCGCAGAAGCGTGGTGGCCGAGGCAAGCAGGCGACTGCCACCAAAGAAGACGATTGGATCGAGCAGCTCTTCATCGCGAACACGCACGATTACATCCTGTGCTTTTCCAATCGTGGTCGCATGTACTGGCTGAAGGTGTGGGAGGTACCGCAGGGCTCGCGTAATGCGCGCGGCAAGCCGATTGTGAATATGTTCCCGCTGCACGATGGCGAGAAAATCACGCTGGTGCTGCCGCTATCCGGCGAGAACAGCAGCTTTCCGGATGATCGTTATGTGTTCATGGCGACATCGCTCGGTACGGTGAAAAAGACCGCGTTGTCCGAATTCAGCAATCCGCGCAAAGCCGGCATCATTGCGGTGGATCTTGACGACGGTGATTTCCTGATCGGCGCAGCGCTCACCGACGGCAAGCACGATGTCATGCTGTTCTCCGACGCAGGCAAAGCGGTGCGCTTCGATGAAAATGATGTTCGCCCGATGGGCCGCACCGCGCGCGGTGTGCGTGGTATGAACCTGGAAGATGGCCAGCAAGTGATTGCACTACTAGTCGCCGGTAACGAGCAGCAGTCGGTGCTGACGGCCACCGAGAACGGCTTTGGTAAGCGCACCCCGATCACTGAATACACGCGTCATGGTCGCGGTACCAAGGGCATGATTGCCATTCAGACCTCTGAGCGTAATGGCAAAGTGGTCGCAGCGACACTGGTTGATGCTACCGACGAGATTATGATGATCACGACCGGTGGTGTGTTGATTCGTACCCGTGTATCCGGGATTCGCGAGATGGGGCGTGCGACGCAGGGCGTAACGCTGATCGCGGTTGAGCAAGGCGAGACGCTGTCCGGGCTGCAGCGTATTGTCGAGGCAGATGCGGACGAAGACAGCGGCGCGGACGAGACCCCGGCCAGCTGAATCCTTTAAACCATTTCCCGAGACGGGCCCACGATAAAGATAACAAGGACCAAGGGCGAGATGAGCGATGACAAGCTGAAACCGCTACGAGATCAGATTGACGCGATTGATGCGCAACTGATCGCGCTGCTGAACCAGCGCGCAGGTGTTGCGCAGCAGGTCGGTCATATCAAAGCCGAGACCAATGCCCCGGTGTTTCGTCCGGAGCGCGAGGCGCAGGTGCTGGCGCGTGTCGCTGAGCGTAATCAGGGTCCGCTCGCATCGTCTGATTTGCAGTCGATTTTTCGTGAGGTAATGTCGGCGTGCCGCGCGCTTGAAAAGCGCATCACGGTTGCTTATTTAGGCCCGGCTGGAACCTACAGCGAGCAAGCAGTGTGGCAGCAGTTCGGGCAAGCGGTGGACGGTTTGCCGTGTGTGTCGATTGACGAGATTTTTCGTTCGGTGGAGGCGGGTACCGCAGAATTTGGTGTGGTACCGGTTGAGAACTCAACCGAGGGTGCAGTTAACCGTACGCTGGATTTATTGATGCGCACGACGCTCAGTATCAGCGGCGAGGTGGCGCTGCCGGTACAACATAGCTTAATGACGCGCACGGGTACCATGGATGGCATCACGCGTATCTGCGCGCACTCGCAAGCACTGGCGCAGTGTCAGGCTTGGCTGAACGAGCACTATCCCCAACTCGAACGACGCGCTGTCGCCTCGAACGGTGAGGCAGCGCGCATGGCCAGCGAAGAAGTCGGCGTTGCGGCGATTGCAGGCGACATGGCAGCGCGTCGCTATAGCCTCGCCATCGCCCATGCGCACATTCAGGATGATCCGCATAACCGCACCCGCTTTTTTGTCGTTGGCACTTTGCAGCCTGGGCCATCCGGTCGCGATCAAACCTCGCTGCTGTTGTCCGTACCGAATAAATCTGGTGCGGTGTATGAGCTTCTTGCACCGCTCGCGCGGCATGGTGTGTCAATGACGCGATTTGAGTCGCGTCCAGCGCGCACAGGTCGTTGGGAATATTTCTTCTTTGTTGATATCGAGGGCCATGCCCACGACTTCAAAGTGGCTGAGGCTCTTGCCGAGCTGCAGACGCAAGCCGCATTCTTCAAAGTGTTGGGTTCCTACCCACACGCTGCCTGAATTCACCGGATGATTTTGCCATGACCAACTTTGGCCCAGATTATGTTCGCGCGATTGCGCCTTACCAAGGCGGTAAGCCCATCGCCGAAGTTGCGCGCGAATTCGGCCTCGATGAAGCTGCTATCGTCAAGTTGGCTTCCAACGAGAACCCGCTCGGTATTCCTGAATCATCGCAGTGTGCCATGCAACAGGCCTTTGCGGAACTGGCCCGCTACCCGGACTCGAATGGCTTTGATCTCAAAGGCGCGATTTCGAAAAAATTCGATGTGCCAACCGATTGGATCACGCTCGGCAACGGCAGCAACGATATCCTTGAGCTGGCAGCGCGCGCGCTGGTACAGCCGGGTCAATCAGTGGTGTACTCACAGTACTCTTTCGCTGTGTACCCGTTGGCGACACAAGCCGTCGGCGCGCACGCTATCGTCGTGCCAGCGAAAAATTTCGGGCATGACCTTGATGCGATGGCTAATGCGATCGCGCCCGACACGAAGTTACTGTTCGTCGCTAATCCCAATAACCCGACCGGTACCATCGTCGGCGGTGAGCAGATCGCTACGCTACTCAAGCGAGTGCCTGCATCGGTAGTGGTGGTGCTGGATGAGGCGTATACCGAATACCTTCCCGCTGAGCTTCGTTACGATGCGCTGGCGTGGGTGCGGCAATACCCGAACCTGATTGTTTCGCGCACTTTTTCAAAAGCCTATGGGTTGGCCGGTTTGCGTGTCGGGTTCGGTATCGCGCAACCCGGGCTGACCGATCTGCTTAATCGTATTCGTCAGCCGTTCAATGTGAACTCGCTGGCGCAAGCGGCTGCGGTTGCGGTGTTGAACGACGATGCCTATTTGCAGAAAAGCGCACGGCTCAATGCAGATGGTTACCGCCAGCTCACTGAGGCATTCACTCAGATGGGTATTGAATATGTGCCCTCGTATGGCAACTTTGTTTTATTCCGCGCCGGTGATGATGACGGCGCGGGTGCGCGTGTCAACCTTGAGCTGCTGAAAAAAGGCGTCATCGTGCGTCCCGTTGGTAACTATGGCTTGCCGCAGTGGTTGCGGGTTTCCATCGGCCTGCCAAATGAGAATGTGGCTTTTATTGATGCGCTAAAGACCGTACTCGGCTGATACCGGGTTAAATGGCATTGTCGATGCAAAGCTCCTTACCAACTTCCGTGCCGTCTTTGAATCGCATTGTTATCTTCGGTGTCGGTTTGATTGGCGGCTCGTTTGCACTTGCCTTGAAGCGGGCGAATGCCGTCAAGCAGGTGATCGGCGTGGGCCGGCGTGCGGAGACTTTACGGCGCGCGCAATCACTTGGCATCATTGACGCAATTGGTGATGCGTCTTCAGTGGCGGGTGCTGATCTGGTTCTGATCGCAGCGCCGGTGGCACAGACCGAGGCATTGTTGCGCGAACTCGCGCCGCACCTAAAAGCCGGAACGGTGGTCACCGATGCCGGTAGTACCAAAAGCGATGTGGTGCAAGCAGCGCGTCCAGCGCTCGGTGACAAGATTGCGCAATTTGTACCGGGTCATCCGATCGCTGGGCGTGAACAAAATGGCCCCGAGGCTGCGTTGTCCGAGCTCTACCAAGGCAAGAAAGTCGTGTTGACTGCATTGCCCGAAAACGCTCCTGAAAGCGTTGCGATGGTGGCTAGCGCCTGGCAACTTTGTGGCGCGCATGTTCATCATCTGAGTGCCGATGAACATGATGCAGTGTTCGCCGCAGTGAGCCATCTACCGCATCTGCTTGCCTATGCATTAGTCGATGACATTGCCGCGCGCAAAAATGCAGATCGGCTGTTTCAATATGCGGCCAGCGGTTTTCGTGACTTCACGCGAATTGCAGGTTCTTCGCCCGAAATGTGGCGCGATATTTCATTGGCAAACAGAACGGCATTACTGGCAGAGCTGGACGCCTACGCCGCACAGTTATCGTCATTACGCGCACTGCTCGTAGCAGCGGATGGCGCCGCGTTGGAGCAGGTCTATGCGCGCGCACAATCGGCCAGGCAAGCCTGGATTGCTGCGATCGAAGCTGCTGAGCAGGTGCGTACCTATGAGCAAGGTGGCGACTAATGAGGCACTACCCACATCATCTTGATTTGCAGCCGATCCAGCGCGCGCATGGGGTTGTCAAGCTGCCGGGTTCAAAGAGCATCTCGAACCGGATTTTGCTGCTGGCTGCACTGGCTGAAGGCACGACCGAGATCAAATCGTTGCTGGCCTCCGACGACACGCATGTCATGCTGACGGCACTACAAAAACTGGGTGTGCGTTGGGTGCAGCAGGGTGAGAGCCAGGATTTTTCAGTCACCGGTACCGCCGGCACACTGCCGGTGTACTCGGCAGATCTGTTCATGGGCAATGCGGGCACCGCAATTCGTCCCCTGACTGCGGCGCTCGCCGCGATTGGTGGCGATTACACGGTGCATGGCGTGGCGCGCATGCATGAGCGACCGATTGGTGATCTGGTGGATGCGCTGAACGCTGCAGGTGCGCGCATTGATTACACCGGTAACCCGGGTTTCCCGCCGCTGCATATTCATCGTGGTCATTGTCGCCCGCAGCATATGCAAGTTCGCGGCAATGTCTCCAGCCAGTTCCTGACCGCGCTATTGATGGCGTCCCCCCTCATCGCTCGCGAGCAGTCTTTGACGATCGAGGTGATCGGCGAATTGATATCCAAGCCGTACATTGAAATCACGCTCAATTTGCTGGCGCGATTTGGTATTCAGGTTGAGCGAGAGGGCTGGGCCGCGTTCAACATTGCCGCCGGCCAGATGTTTCAAAGTCCGGGTGTGATTCATGTTGAAGGTGACGCTTCATCTGCCTCTTATTTTCTAGCAGCCGGTGCAATTGCGGGTGGCCCGGTGCGTGTCGAGGGCGTGGGGCGCGCCAGCATCCAAGGTGACGTGCGATTTGTCGAGGCCTTGCAGCAGATGGGGGCTGAGGTGACCATGGGTGACAACTGGATCGAAACAAAATCAACCGGTGTATTGAAAGCGATTGATGCCGACTTCAATCACATTCCCGATGCAGCGATGACAATCGCGGTTGCTGCGCTCTACGCTGACGGTACCAGCACGCTGCGCAATATTGCGAGTTGGCGAGTGAAAGAAACCGATCGATTGACAGCGATGGCGACCGAGCTGCGCAAGCTGGGCGCGCTGATTGAGGAGGGCGAAGACTATCTGCGGGTAACGCCGCCGATCGTATTACAGCCTGCCGCGATCGACACCTATGATGATCACCGCATGGCGATGTGCTTTTCGCTGGCCTCATTGAACGGCGCGCTGCGCGATGGCACCACGGTGCGCATTAACGACCCGCAGTGCGTTGCCAAAACGTTCCCGGATTACTTCGACGCGTTCGCGCGTATCGCGCAGCGTGACTGAAACAGTGTGACTGAGACCAGCTTGATTCCGGTAATCACGATTGATGGCCCGACCGCCTCCGGCAAGGGCACCGTGGCGAGCCGGGTGGCCGAAGCGCTGGGATTCGCCTTGCTGGATTCGGGTGCGCTGTACCGCCTGACCGCCTTGTCTGCACTGGAAGCTGAACTGGCGCTGGACGACGCCGGTGCCATTGCCACATTGGCACGGTCGCTGCCGGTGAAATTTGAAGGCGAGCGGATTCTGCTGGCAGGCCGAGCAGTCCAAGACGCTATCCGGCAGGAAGCCATTGGCAACGCCGCCTCCAAAATCGCGGCGCTGCCGGCAGTGCGCGCAGCCTTGGTTGAGTTGCAGCATGGGTTTCGGCAGCCGCCTGGCTTGGTGGCGGATGGCCGCGACATGGGCACGGTGATCTTCCCGGATGCGACGCTCAAGGTGTTCCTGACGGCGAGCGTCCAGGCACGCGCGGAGCGAAGGTATAAGCAATTGATTGAAAAAGGATTTCCTGCTAACATGTTCGCCCTTTCGCAGGATTTGAAGGAACGTGACGCGCGCGATACCGAGCGCGCCGTAGCGCCTTTGAAGCCCGCCGAGGATGCCCACTGGCTGGAGACGTCGGAACTAACGATCGAGCAGTCAGTGGCGCAGGTGCTGGACTGGTGGCATCACCGGGCTGGTACGTAACAAGGAAGGTCGCGCGGCAAACCGCCAATCCGGCCTCCTACTTGGTGTCTCGCACTGCGCAACGCAGAGCGGGGCGTTGAAAAACCTAACCCAGCTTGGGTTTCACCCGGTTGGTTAACACTCATTATCTATGTCTACTGCTACCCAAACTCCCGTGTCCGGCGAAAGCTTTGCTGCACTATTTCAGGAATCTTTGACCCGCCAGGATATGCGCTCGGGAGAGGTCATCTCTGCGGAAGTCGTCCGCATTGACCATAACTTTGTGATCGTGAACGCAGGCTTGAAGTCTGAAGCATTTATTCCGATCGATGAATTCAAAAATGACAGCGGCGAGATCGAAGTCAATGTAGGCGATTTCGTCTCCGTTGCCATCGAGTCGCTGGAAAACGGTTTCGGCGATACCATCCTCTCGCGTGACAAGGCCAAGCGCCTCGCCTCGTGGCTCGCGCTTGAGAAAGCGATGGAATCTGGCGAACTCGTCACGGGCACTGTCAGTGGCAAGGTCAAAGGCGGTCTCACCGTGCTTACCAACGGCATCCGTGCCTTCTTGCCCGGCTCACTGGTCGATACACGTCCGATCAAAGACACCACGCCGTACGAAGGCAAGACCATGGAGTTCAAGGTCATCAAGCTCGACCGCAAGCGCAACAACGTCGTGCTGTCGCGTCGTGCAGTAGTTGAGGCCTCGATGGGCGAAGAGCGCGCCAAGCTGATGGAAACTCTGAAAGAGGGCACCATCGTCAACGGCGTAGTGAAGAACATCACCGACTACGGCGCGTTCGTGGACCTGGGCGGTATCGATGGTCTGCTGCACATCACCGATCTGGCATGGCGTCGTGTGCGTCATCCTTCCGAGGTACTCACTGTTGGCCAGGAAATCACCGCCAAAGTGCTCAAGTACGATCAGGAAAAGAACCGTGTTTCGCTGGGCGTCAAGCAGCTCGGCGACGACCCTTGGACTGGCCTGTCACGTCGCTACCCGCAAGGCACACGCCTGTTCGGCAAAGTCACTAACCTCACCGACTACGGCGCATTCGTTGAAGTCGAGCAGGGTATCGAAGGTCTGGTACACGTCTCCGAGATGGATTGGACCAACAAAAACGTTGCACCTTCAAAAGTGGTGCAGCTGGGTGACGAGGTCGAAGTCATGGTGCTGGAGATCGACGAAGATCGCCGCCGTATCAGTCTCGGTATGAAGCAGTGCAAGGCTAATCCTTGGGATGACTTTGCCATGTCGCACAAGAAGGGCGATAAGGTCAGAGGCGCTATCAAGTCGATCACCGACTTTGGCGTATTCATCGGACTGGCGGGCAACATTGATGGTCTCGTTCACCTGTCTGATCTCTCATGGAGCGAGACGGGCGAAGAAGCGGTGCGCCGTTTCAAGAAGGGTGACGAGCTCGAGGCGGTTGTGCTGGCGATTGATGTCGAGCGCGAGCGTGTCTCGCTGGGTGTCAAGCAGCTCGAAGGTGACCCATTCAACAACTACTGCGCGATGAACGACAAGGGCGCGCTGGTGCACGGCGTGGTGAAAGCGGTTGAGCCAAAAGGCGCTGTGATCAACCTGGCGGAAGAGGTCGAGGGCTATCTGCGTGCGTCAGAAATCTCGCGTGACCGCGTGGAAGATGCCAGCACCCACTTGAAGGTCGGTGATACGGTCGAGGCCATGGTGATAAATATTGATCGTAAGGCGCGCAGTATCCAGCTCTCGATCAAGGCGAAAGACAACGCAGAGACGCAGGATGCGATGCAGAAGATGTCCAGCGACTCCGCTGCCGCATCGGGCACCACCAGCCTGGGTGCGCTGCTGAAAGCCAAGCTCGACACCAAGAGCTAAGTAGGCCTTGCCGATGACCAAGTCGGAGCTGATCGCCCGTCTGGCCGAGCGTTATCCGCAACTGGTAGCCAAGGATGCGGATTTCACGGTCAAGACGCTGCTGGACGCGATGACCGATGCGCTGATCGCGGGTCAGCGTATCGAGATTCGTGGTTTCGGCAGCTTTGCGACCAACAGCCGTCCGCCACGCATCGGGCGTAACCCGAAGTCTGGCGAAACGGTGGTGGTGCCGGGTAAACGAGTGCCGCATTTCAAGGCGGGCAAGGAGTTGCGCGAGCGAGTCGATGCTATGGTCGGGCAACCGATCCATGACGACTGATCAGCGTATTTATTGGCACAAGGAGCGCGACGATGAAACTCTTGGGTCGAGTGCTGTCGATCGCGCTCTTCATTGTGTTCTTTGATTTTGCATTGAAGAATACCGATGAGGTTGTGCTCAATCTGTTCTGGAACGCCAAAGCTAGTTCGCCTTTGATACTCCTGCTGCTGGGTTTTCTGTTGTTGGGCTTGGTGATGGGTGTGCTTGCCATGACCGGTACGGTGTTGCGTTACCGCCGCGAGCTGCTGGTGCTGCGGCGCGAAGCCGAACAGCAAAAGCAAACTGCTGCCGAGATCGCCAAAGCGCGTAGCCAGCCCCCTGCGCCGGAGAGCTTGATCGAGCAGGTAGGTCTCTGATCAGGAGCCAGAATGGAATTCGAAGTCTGGTGGCTGGTCTCCATCCCTTTCTTTTTTGCGCTTGGTTGGATCGCTGCGCGCGTTGACATTCGTCATGTGATCTCAGAGTCGCGTCGGTTGCCGCGAAGCTACTATCAAGGACTGAATGCCTTGCTTGATGACGATCCCGATAAAGCGATTGACGCGTTTGTCGAGATTGCTCGGCTAGACCCGGAAACTGCTGAGCTGCATTTCGCCCTCGGTAAATTGTTTCGTCGGCGAGGTGATATTGAGCGCGCGGTACGAGTGCATCAAAACCTACTAGCGCGTGCAGATCTGTCTTCAGAGATGAGTGCACAAGCGCGTTTCGAGCTTGGTCAGGACTATCTCAAAGCCGGACTGCTTGACCGAGCCGAAGAAACCTTTCATCAGCTGACAGGAACACAATTTTCACCCCAAGCCAGCCGCGCGCTCTTGGAGATTTATCAGCGCGAGAAGGAATGGCGTCGCGCGATCGACGCCGCACTGGTGCTGCAAACATCGGGTGCAGGTGCCTACCAAAAAGAGATCGCACAGTTTCACTGTGAAATAGCACAGGATGAGCTTGTGCATGTTAATCCTGATGCGGCGTTGGCTACCTTGGATAAGGCACTGGCCTATGACCGCAATAATGTACGTGCCACCTTGTTGTACGGCGATGCCTTGCTGGCTAAGGGCGACACGGAGGCTGCATTACGCACGTGGCGCCGGGTCGAGCAGCAGAGCGCTGCGCACGTCGGTTTAGTAGCGCAGCGGTTGCTGCAGGGTTTTCGTAGCGTCGGCCGTGTACGTGAAGGTCTTAACCTGCTTCGCGGTTATCTTCTTGAGGCCCCGTCGATGGATTTGCTCGAGGTGGTGTTCCGCGCTGTACTCGAACTCGACGGTGCCGACGCGGCAAATCAATTAGTCAGTGATGAGTTGCGTCGTACACCAACCCTTCTCGGTCTTGATAAATTGATCGAAGCACGACTAATGCATGCGCCGCCTGAGCGATTGGCTGAGTTGTCGCTCGTAAAAAGTCTCGTCGGCGGCTATGCACAAAAGCTGGGCCGGTATCAGTGCGGCTATTGTGGCTTTAAGTCAAGACAGTTTTACTGGCACTGCCCAGGCTGCAGTCAGTGGGCGAGTTACGCGCCCAGGCGTACCGAAGATTTGTCGGTGATGGGTCAGGCATGACCTATCACCGCACAATGCAAAATAATCATCCTGTCTTTCACGTTTTATTCCGCATTCCTCGCGTTTAATGTTGCCGCGGTCGAGAGACTTCTCGACTGCATCTTTATTCAACTTAACGCGGAGTCACTCATGCTGAAAAAATTCTGGTTACCAACGCTTGCGCTGCTGATGTTTGCAGGTTCGGTGTTCGCAGCGGTCGATGTCAATAGCGCCGATCAGGCGGCCCTTGACAGTATCACCGGTGTGGGACCCGCTACCTCGAAAGCAATTCTTGCTGAGCGTGAAAAAGACGGAAACTTCAAGGATTGGGCCGACCTCGAGCGTCGCGTGAAAGGGGTGGGTTCGCGTAATGCAGTCAAGCTCTCCGCAGCCGGTCTAACCGTCAATGGCAAGAGCTATGAAGGCGCATCTGCAGCTGCTAAAGCCGGTAAATCAGGTGACAAGGGCACGGTTAAATCGGCTGACAAGGCAGAGGATAAGGCTGCTGACAAAGCTACTGATAAAGCTACCGAAAAGCCTGCAACCGGCAAGTAGTCGCGTAGTGCGCGGCTACCCTCGGTAGCCGCAGCAAAATGGGTGTTTCCACTACAATGGCGGTTTACTTTGCTGTCAGCAAACTATCGCCATGTCATTTCAATCGATCGAAGATCTCGTAGGTAACACGCCGCTGGCGCAGCTCAGGCGCTTGCCGGGTGAAGAAATCGCGCGGCGTAACAACATCATCCTGGGCAAGCTCGAAGGTAATAACCCGGCAGGTTCGGTGAAAGACCGTCCAGCGCTTGCAATGATTCGCGGCGCCGAAGAGCGCGGTGAGATCAAGCCAGGCGACACGCTGATCGAAGCGACCAGCGGCAATACAGGTATTGCGCTTGCGATGGCAGCAGCGATGAAGGGTTATCGCATGATTTTGCTGATGCCAGAAAATCTGAGCCTTGAGCGCCGCCAAAGCATGGCAGCCTACGGCGCTGAGATCGTGCTCACGCCGAAAACCGGCGGTATGGAATATGCGCGTGATCTAGCCGATCAGATGCAGCGCGAGGGCAAAGGAAAAATCCTCGATCAGTTCGCTAACCCCGATAACCCACGCGCTCACTACGAGACCACCGGCCCTGAGATATGGCGAGACACCGAAGGCAAGGTGACACATTTTGTCAGCGCCATGGGCACCACCGGCACCATCATGGGTGTCTCAAGCTATTTGAAAGAAAAAAATCCGGCGATTCGCATCATAGGCGCGCAGCCCGAAGATGGCTCTCAAATTCCCGGCATCCGCAAATGGCCAGAGGCGTATTTACCCAAAATTTTTGATCGCACCCGAGTAGACCAGGTCGAGAGTGTGAGTCAGGCAGTCGCCGAGCAGATGGCGCGTCGGATGGCGATTGAAGAGGGAATTTTCGCAGGAATATCTGCTGCAGGCGCGTGCGAAGTTGCGCTGCGTATTGCAATGACGGTTGAGAACGCGGTGATTGTGTTTATCGTGTGTGATCGGGGGGATAGGTATCTCTCCACCGGCGTCTTCCCAGCGTAATCGACGTAGCAAAAGGGCGCTGGCGTTGTTGGTGCTGCCTCGCCGTACGTCGAGTACTGTCTTCGTCAGCCCCGCCTAGCCAGCGCCCTTTTGCTACGCCGCTCCGACGTCGATTCAGAAACTCGCTGCCGTGTTGGTGCTGCCGCGCCGTACGTCGATTGCTATCTTCGTCAGTCCTACGCAGTAATCATCCTGTTGCTTCGCCGCTCCGACGTCGATTCAGAAACTCGCTGGCGTTGTTGGTGCTGCCTCGCCGTCCGTCGAGTACTGTCTTCGTCAGCCCCACCTAGCCATCGCCCACCAAATTTAGTGGGTTGCAGGTTTTGGCTTGAATTGCTTGTCGCTAATGCGAAATTTTTCGCAGCGATCTCCCATCAGTACCCGCAACTCTCGTATTGAGAGATCACTGACCTCGTGCATGCGAATTAAGAGTGATGCACCGACCGGTAAGCGACGATGACGAATTTTACTGATCACGGGTGGCGCCACCTCTGGCGCTCGCGATAACGCAGCATCATTTTTTAAATGCAGCTTCTCGATCAGCGAGTCCAACAAGTTGTTGGGATCGTAGGCGATTTGGTCTGCGAGTCGGTGGCTATCCTGATGATCAGACGGAGTGCTCATAGCGTCGGGGTTCCGAGTAAGTCGGGTGAATTAAAGGCGGCGGTCGCGGGACGCAGCAGGGCTCATCGGTTTGTTTGCCCGAAAGGTCGCACCAACCATCGCAGCCGATATGCGATCGAATTTTACAAATGACAGCAGATTCTATGGGTTGTTAGTCATGCTGTAAACATTTTTGCAATTGGTGCGATCAGTTGATATTTGGATCGTTAAACGAACTCGATGACGCGTATTCCCGCTATCGCACGCGATGACGACTGATGGCGTGTCCTAGTTCGATGACCGCCATTGCGTAGTAGAAGCTGCGGTTGTAGTGGGTGATGGCGAAAAAGTTTTGGGTTGCTAGCAAGTAGCGGGTGGGGTGAGTGCCATCCTCAAGATCGATCAGTCCGTACAGATAAGACACCGGTACCTCATCTGGAATGATTACACCGGCCAGTCGCAAGTCATCGCGGCTAGTATCTGCTTCCAGGCGTTTGCCGATCAATGTCGGCCACGGCATGTGCGGCGTAACAGTGACAGGGAAAACCAGTGGCTGATCGCGTTGCCAGCCGTGTTGCGAGAGGAAACTGGCAATACTGCCGATCGCATCAATTGCCGAATTACGTAAATCGATCTTGCCATCACCATCAAAATCCACCGCATAGCGTCGTATGCTGCCTGGCATGAATTGCGGCCATCCGATCGCACCGGCGAATGACCCGTGCAATGACAAAGGATCGATTTGGCTTTCGCGCGTGTACAGAAGTGCCTGTTTCAATTCACTTCGAAAATACGCCATACGCGTCTCGCGATTAGCCGTTTCGGGGTAAGCAAAAGCCAGTGTGGTGAGTGAATCGAGCACACGAAATTTACCGGCCGCCTGGCCATACATTGTCTCGACACCAAGCACGCCAACAATAACTTCAGCCGGCACGCCAAACTCCTGCTGAGCACGCTCCAGCTCGGTCTGATAACGGCTCCAGAATTTTGTGCCTGCCTGAAGACGCCGTGGCTCAATAAAGCGCGCGCGGTAGGCGCTCCAGTTTTTTACCGTACCTACCGGCGGGGGATTAATCAGCTTAACCACACTATCCAGGTAATGAACCTGGCTAAATACCCCACGTAGCGCGTCACGTTCAAAGCCGTACTCGTTCACCATCTCCTCGATAAATCCCTCGACTGCCTGCCACTGCGTGAAATTAGCAAATTCAGGCGCAGGTGATGTGCTGATCGATTTACTATTCGCTCGGGTTTTACGTGCTGCTTTCGTTTTGTTCTTGACTATATTGGCTTTCGTTGCCGGCTTTTTCTTGGTACTAGTGTGTTGTGCGGCGTATGCGGCCGGGCACGATAAAAGAGTACAGGTTAGGACAGCAAACAGGAGTGTGAAAAGTTTTTTCATGAAATGGCAATGAGAGTCAAACTGCAACAGGCAAGCAGAGTATAGAGCATCAAACCACCAGATATACCAATGAAAACCCCCATGACATGCGTCCTGCTGTAATGATGTTTAATTGGGGGTATCCACGCTGCCAAGGTAGGCATAGTCTGGGGATAGAATAGACAAATACGCTTAAGAGCAGAGAGACGCATGTCCATACAATGGTTCCCCGGTCACATGAACGCTGCCCGCAAAAAGGCAGCAGAGTCTATGGAAAAGGTCGACCTTGTGATCGAGGTGCTAGACGCGCGCCTGCCCCAGGCGAGCAGTAATCCAATGATCGCGTCTCTGCGCCAAGCGCGCCAGCGACCGTGCCTGAAAATCCTCAACAAGAGTGATCTTGCTGATCCCGCTGCTACCAAGGCCTGGCTGGCGCACTATAGCGCTCAGCCACAGGTCAGCGCTGTTGCGCTGTCGTGCCGTAAGCCGGCCGAAGTTGCCAAGTTGCCCGCGCTATGTCTCAAGCTAGCCCCACACAGAGGCACCGTGCTGAAGCCCTTGCGAATGATGATCATGGGCATACCCAACGTCGGTAAATCGACCCTGATGAATGCGCTACTGAAAAAGCGCGTCGCCAAGGTGGGTGATGAGCCGGCGGTCACCAAAACACAGCAGCGGCTGCTGCTCGGCAATAATATGGTGCTGATCGATACCCCGGGCTTGATGTGGCCAAAAATCGATCATCCCTCTGACGGTTTGATGCTGGCGGCTAGTCATGCCATCGGCGTCAATGCCGTTATTGAAGACGAGGTCGCCAACTTCTTGGCTGAGCAGTTGCTGGTACATTATCCTCAGCTCCTGTTAAAGCGTTACGGTTCGTCACCGGCCGTGATTGACGGCCCGGGAGTGATCGAGACGATCGCACGGGCACGCGGCTACCGCGTCAAAGGTGGCGATCTCGATCTTGAGAAAGCAGCGCATACCTTGTTACAAGATTACCGTAGCGGCGCACTTGGCCGCATTAGCTTGGAAACACCAGAAAGCCGCGCTGCGCTACTGGCGAGCTATGTCGTAGCGCCAAGCGATGCATTGCCACAGGAAGTGCAAGAAGCTGAATAATCAAAAATCAGGAGAGACCATGGCGCAGCCGCTGATGAATGAAGATCCACCTTATCTTTTGCGTCGTGATGATCACGGCGTAACGACACTGACGCTGAATCGTGGTGATCGGCTGAATCCCTTGTCCGAGGCGATGATGACGTTGCTGCAGAAGGAGATAGACGCGATTGCGGCTGACAGCCGCGTTCGGGTCGTGGTGTTGGCGGGTGAAGGCAAGGCGTTTTGCGCTGGACATGATCTAAAGCAGATGCGCGCTCAGCCATCGCTGGACTATTACCAGAGGCTATTCAAGCAATGCAGCCATTTGATGCTATCGCTGCAGCGTCTGCCACAGCCCGTGATTGCACGTGTACATGGGCTAGCTACTGCAGCGGGTTGCCAGTTGGTTGCAACCTGTGATTTAGCGGTGGCTTCTACCGATGCGAGCTTTGCTGCATCGGGTGTGAATTACGGCTTGTTCTGTTCAACGCCCGCCGTACCCTTGTCGCGCAATGTGCTGCGCAAGCAGGCAATGGAGATGCTACTCACGGGTGATTTTATTGATGCCCATGAGGCAATGGCCCGGGGGCTGGTCAACCGTGCGGTCGCGCCCGAGCAATTAGATCAGGAAGTGGCGCGACTAACCACCTCGATTCTGGCCAAGCCCGCTGCGGCGATCGCGATGGGAAAAAAAATGTTTTATCAGCAGGATGAGATGGGAATAGCTGCTGCGTATCAGTTAGCGGGTGAGACTATGGCTTGCAACATGATGCATGACTGCGCGTTAGAAGGTGTCCAGGCATTCATTGATAAACGATCACCTTCTTGGCGTCGTTGATTATTCATCATTGTCTGCCTGTAATCTCCCAAGCCCACTCGCCCGGTCTCGCTCGTGATAGCGTGGTGTTGTTCACTCAGGTAGATATACCAGCCATGACGAGCGTGAGATGTTTCTCCGGGCGGTGTACGTTTAATCCACGGGGTCCATTTGATATCGCTCTATCTCGACCCGACTACCTAATTCGGGATTACCGATCTCAAGCGTATCTTTCCCCATAACTCGGAAGCGCTGGCCGGCGGGTCCGAGGATTTCATGCTCACCCATAGTTTGGGTGTCATGAAACGGGTCAGCGTAAAAACCTCGGCGCATGGTGATCACGCACTCGATGCTATAACCCTCTGAGAACTTTGTGCGCGCATAACTATTATTCGGATCGCAACTCGCCGACAGCACGCTCGGAAAACTCACTAATCCTTTGCGCTTATACGCCTCGTTCAACATCGCGATCCTGAAAGGCTCATCCAGCGTGCTCAGTCTGATGCCTTTATAAACAATACTGTCGCTACGCCCGAACCAGGGGTGATCACAGAGTTTGTTAATGCCGCTTGATAGCGCTGCACTGAACACGTTTACGCAAGATTGCAAGGAGGTCTCACCGTAATACGATAGTGCCATCGCTGCGCCATTCACTACATTAAATGTGCCGGTGGCCGAGCTTAGATAATCAAGAAGCGCAAGTAACTCGGCTTCGTTGATGCCGGTTGGTTTTGTGTCTGTGTCCGCGCGATTAGCCGGCACTGGCACACTTGCGTTGCGAATCACACCGTCTGCCAACAACTTGGCACGTAGATCTGAATCAAGCGCTGACAGTAGTGCGCCTTTTCGCCTATCATTATTTGCCTGAAATGTCGCGTGGAACTGCTCAAGCAGATTATTCCGGTGCGTGGGTTTTATCTGACCAAGGAATGCTTGTTCAAGCGTCGAGTGATTCAGCGGGGTCTGCGGCGTAGCTGCCATCGGTGCGTGTGTGTATCGTTCTATAAATCCGGTGTAAGCGTCGAGTGCGTAGCAGATGGTATGGATTGCTGCTGCGTTGCGCGCGCTGCTGAGTTGGCTTCCACCCATCGTTTGGGATGCCGCGATAGCTTGTCGCCTTCCCCACTCATAGCATTCCTGATAAAGCTCAGAGTTCCGCAGTGCAAGTAAGTCTGTCTTGCTGCCCGATCGCGCTACTTCGCGTATGCGCATTTTCAGAGTGGATATTCGCGAGTCTTCTCCAACCAGCGCGGTTGGGGAGTGATAGTTTCGGTGGGGTAGATAGCGGCGGGAGTCGCCGGTCCGTCGTGATAGCCTGAGCATGGTGTCACCTCCGACATCGTTTGTTTGAATAACTTGTTATTCATAAACTAACTAACAGCACTCAGTGGGTTTCAGTAACCGAACAAATGTTCACTTGATCGGTAGCTTTTGGCTGGTTGCGCTGTTGATGCGATCGATGACAAGCTATCGATACACAACAATTTCGGAGTCGTAATAAAAAAGGCCTGCATCGCTGCAGGCCTTTTCGGTGATGCGGGGATGAATTACATCATTCCGTCCATACCACCCATGCCACCCATGCCGCCCATGCCAGGGCCGGCTGCTGGCTTATCTTCCGTCAACTCCGACACCATGCAGTCGGTGGTGAGCATCAGGCCAGCGATCGATGCCGCATTCTGCAGCGCCGAACGCGTCACTTTTGCTGGATCAAGCACGCCCATCTCGACCATATCGCCGTAGGTACCGTTAGCAGCGTTGTAGCCAAAGTTGCCCTTGCCTTCCAGCACCTTGTTAACAACCACCGATGCTTCCTCGCCTGCGTTGCTGACGATCATGCGCAGTGGCTCTTCGATCGCACGCATCACGATACGGATACCAGCGTCTTGGTCGGTGTTATCACCCTTGACCTTGACACCGGTACGCGCACGCAGCAGTGCAACACCGCCGCCAGCAACGATACCTTCTTCAACTGCAGCGCGGGTTGCATGCAATGCATCTTCAACGCGTGCTTTCTTTTCCTTCATTTCAACTTCAGTCGCAGCGCCTACTTTGATCACTGCAACGCCGCCCGCCAGTTTAGCGACACGCTCTTGCAGTTTTTCGCGGTCGTAATCGGATGTGGCTTCTTCGATTTGCACGCGGATCTGCTTAACGCGGCTCTCAATCGTTGCAGACTGACCAGCGCCATCGATGACGGTGGTGTTCTCTTTTCCGACTTCGACACGCTTAGCCTGGCCGAGGTCGTTCAGCGTGATTTTTTCGAGTGTCATGCCGACTTCTTCGGAGACTACCTGGCCACCGGTCAGAACCGCGATGTCTTCCAACATGGCCTTGCGACGATCGCCGAAGCCAGGGGCTTTGACTGCGCAGGTTTTCAGGATGCCACGGATGTTGTTGACGACGAGCGTAGCGAGTGCTTCGCCTTCGATGTCCTCAGCGATGATCAGCAGCGGACGGCCAGCTTTAGCGACCTGCTCTAGCACCGGCAGCAGATCACGAATATTCGAAATCTTCTTGTCGCATAGCAGGATGAATGGGTTATCGAGCAGCGCAACTTGCTTGTCCGGATTGTTGATGAAATAAGGCGAGAGATAGCCGCGGTCGAACTGCATACCTTCGACAATATCCAATTCGTCATTCAGCGACTTGCCGTCCTCAACAGTGATAACGCCTTCCTTGCCGACTTTTTCCATCGCCTCGGCGATACGCTCGCCAATCGACGCATCCGAGTTGGCCGAGATCGAGCCGACTTGCGCGATTTCTTTCGAGGTGGTGCAAGGCTTGGCGATTTTCTTCAGCTCTTCCACCGTTACGGTCACTGCTTTATCGATACCGCGCTTCAGGTCCATCGGATTCATGCCGGCGGCTACATATTTCATGCCCTCGCGCACGATGGCTTGTGCCAGCACGGTTGCCGTGGTGGTGCCGTCGCCAGCGTTGTCTGAGGTTTTGGACGCAACTTCTTTCACCATCTGTGCGCCCATGTTCATGAGCTTGTCTTTCAGCTCGATCTCTTTAGCCACCGAAACACCGTCCTTGGTGACGGTCGGTGCGCCAAATGAGCGCTCGAGCACGACATTGCGGCCTTTCGGGCCCAGAGTGATTTTGACTGCGTTGGCCAGGATGTTGACACCCTCAACCATTTTGGCGCGTGCGAGATCGCCAAACACTACGTCTTTAGCTGCCATGGTTTTAACTCCTTAAATATTCAATGGGTTCGGTAATGCGAAGCCGTCATCAGGATGTTTCGGGGCGGGTGAATCGCGTGTGTACCGAGGGGGTATCAGACGCAACGACCCACATCCTCAAGACGTTTTTAATCAGGCGACCACCGCCATGATGTCGTCTTCGCGCATGACCAGCACTTCTTTGCCATCGACTTTGACAGTCTGGCCTGAGTATTTGCCGAACAGAATGGTGTCGCCGACTTTGACGTCCAATGGACGTACCTTGCCGTCTTCCAGGATCTTGCCGTTACCGACGGCGATCACTTTGCCCATGTCCGGCTTTTCGGCGGCAGCATCGGGCAGCACGATGCCTGAAGCGGTTTTTGTTTCCTGTTCCTGGCGCTCGACGATCACGCGGTCGTGGAGGGGACGAAGGCTCATGAAAGCTCCTTTTAAAAACAGTGGGTTACAGTTATTTTAGGTCGCCGGTTCGGGCCTCAGCCCGCCTGCGACCGGTTAGGACAACACAGTTTTCCGGAGAATTGTTAGCACTCTCCTTCAACGAGTGCCAAGTATAAGGACGCGTGATTGGTTTTTCAAGAATCCCGGCTGTAAATTACAGCAAGAGCTTGATTGGCTTATTGATTTGATAATGATAATGGCTTGAGTTATCTAAATTTCGCTGCTAAGCGCAAGGTCGCGTCTACGCAAAATCAAGCCTTGGGATGCCGGGCCGCCCGACACGATGGTTTAAACGGCGTTCATTGGCCCCGACTGCTGATGGACCAAGCCTGCTGCGGACAAGTCGGCCAAGGCACTGCCGACCGACTTAAATAGGGTGATTTGGTCAGCCGATCGACGCCCGGGATGCGTCGCGCGAGCCAGCGCGCCAAGGTCTGAAACAATATCGGCAGCTCGCAGCAAACCTGCTTGCATCGGTTGCACCAGATCGCCGGCCTCAGCCAACGCACCTTCGAGCGTGTCAACAAATAGCGCGGCAGTACTCATCAGGGCATCGTCCGCTTCGCGCATGTTCGGGCGAAATCCACCGACCAGATCAATATGGGTCCCCGGCTTGATCCACTCTGCGTGGAGCAGCGGTTCGGTACTGGTGGTCGCGCAGCAGATAATGTCTGCTTCAGCGCACGCGCCCGACAAACCTGCAACGGACTCGATGCTGACTTGATTCGATAAACCCGCCTGCCTGATACGTCCAATACTCTCTTGAGTTTTGCGTTCGTCGCGCCCCCACACCATCACACGTTGAATATCCCGCGCGACGCAGTGCGCAACCACCATCTCAGGTGCAAGACGACCGGTGCCTACCATGAGCAGCGACCGGCTATCAGCGCGCGATAGAAAACCCGACGCCATAGCGGAAACAGCGGCTGTTCGACGCAGCGTGAGTACCTCACCATCAATAATAGCCAGCGGCACACCGGAATCTGTATCCGACAACACATAGAGAGCATGCACGGTGGGCAGATCTCGCTCACGATTGCCCGGGGTGACGGTCACCAGCTTGATGCCAAGCTGCCGCTGCGCGCGCCAGGCCGGCATCAATAATAGCGTTGCATCATCCGGCAAGGTATGCGCGTGCCGGCGGGGTACCTGTACCTGATCGGCTTCGGCAAAGGCAATGCGCAAGGCATCCATCAGCGTTGGGTACGGCAGCGCTGCTCGCACTTGGTCTGCAGTGACGTAGGGAATCGTGTGACTCGGAATGATGTGAGTAGCGGCCATGGCAGCGCAGCGTAGGGCAAAGCAGCACTCAACGTCAATCAAACCATCAATCCAACCCTCAATCCAACCCTCAATCACCCCCTCAATCAACCCCTCCATCAAACCGTCAACCCAACCGTGATTCAAACGCATGGGATAATTTATCGCTCGCCTATGCACATTCCCATGCGTTACCTGCCGCTGCTCTTTTTGTTGGTCTGCCAAGTCGCCCGCGCAGTGGGTAGTCCGCCGCCTGCTGTGTTGAGTGAACTGCGTCGCTCCGGCATACCCATTGAATCGATTGCGATTGATGTGCGCGCTGTGGAGGGCGGTAAGCCACTACTGGCCGTCAACAACGCGCGCGCCTTCAAGCCGGCGTCGGTGATGAAGCTGCTAACGACTCAAGCCGCACTGGAGTTACTCGGGCCTGACTATCGTTGGATCACGCGGGTCTATGCACAAGGGGCGATGGAAGCCGATGTGCTGCGCGGAGATCTGTTGGTTGAGGGTGCTGGTGACCCGCGTTTCGCGCATGAAGATCTGTGGCGGCTACTGACGCGCTTGCGGGCCATGGGCTTGCGCGAGATTCGTGGCAATCTGGTGTTAGATCGGCGTCTGTTTCGTATGGAGCCGCAAGACCCTGCCGCTTTCGACGGACGCCCGGAACGCGCCTACAACGCCAGCCCCGATGCACTGCTGCTCGATGCAAAAGCACTCACGCTATTGCTGCAACCTCGCGCGGTTGGACAAACTGCACAAGTCGCCAGCGAGCCTGTGCTGGCCGGTTTTATTGTCGAGCCACCGATGACGGTTGATGGCCCATGTAATGGTGTGCGCGATCAGTTACAACCAAAATTCAGCGCGCAAGGTCTTCGCTTTGGGGGCGGCCTACCTGCAAGCTGCGGCGAGCGTGAACTCAGTTTTCATTTGTATACCCTCGATCATCGACAGTACTTTGGCGCAGTGTTTCGGTCGCTGTGGTCGCAACTCGGTGGCACCTTGAGTGGCAGTGTGATTGATGGCGAGCTTCGTAGTGATGCGCGTGAGCTCACGCAGTGGGTATCCGCACCGCTGGCTTCGCAACTACGCGATATCAATAAGTTCAGCAACAATGTGATGGCGCGTAATCTGCTGCTGAGTATGGCTGTGCGGCGTGGTGATGTGCCGGCGTCTTCATCGGCTGCCGTGATTCGCGTGGTCGAGTGGATGAAAACCGCCGGGCTCGATAGCAGCACACTGGTGTTACACAATGGCTCTGGACTGGCGCGCGAAGAAAAGTTATCAGCCTCTGCGCTGGCTGCGCTATTACAGCGCGCCTGGCAGCACCCCACCATGCCGGAGTTTGTGGCCTCGTTACCGGTGGCCGGTGTCGACGGCACCATGGCAAAGCGTTTCGATAACTCGCCCTTGAAAGGCCGGGCGCACATCAAAACCGGCAGCCTGGACGATGTCGCCAGCATTGCGGGCTTTGTGACTGCGCGCTCAGGTAAAAGAATCGCTGTTGTCGCGATGATCAATCATCCCAAAGCCAATGAGGCGCGCGCAGCGTTTGACCAGTTATTGAGCTGGGTATACGAACACTACTGATCTTGCTTGGCGGGCGTGAGCATCACGGTCGACATCGCGGCGAGAATGAGCAGCATTGCCACGTAGTCTTGCCACTGCGGCGTCTCACCCAACATCCATGCGCCGGAGAAGGTGCCCAGCACAGGGATCAGCATCACCGACAGGCTGGAGACGACTGGTGGCAGCAAACGCGCAAGCCGGAACCAGACGACATGCGCATAAGCAAAGATAATCACGGCGTTATAAATAATGCCGGCCCAGGTCACGGCATTTGGCGCATGCCACTCGGCACGTTCTAGCAGCAACGAGAGCAACGACATCACGGTTGTCGTCAGTGTCAGCATCCAGAAGGTAAGTGAGATGGTGGGCATATCGAGCTGGGTACGCTTCATCAGCACCGTACCAAATCCCCAGGCTGCAGCAGCAGTGAGTGCGAACAAAGTCCCCACCGGCTGACCAGCGATATGCGCAAATTCGCTTGAGAGCAACAAGCCCGCGCCGAGCATCGCCAGCAAGATACCCAGCAGGGCGCGCCGGTGAATGCGGTCACCAAAAAACAGCAAGCCAGATAGCACCGCCCACACCGGCATGGTGTAACCCAGAATCGCGGCACGCCCCGAGGACAACATTTTCACGCCGATGATGATGCACGAGTGCCAGATCAGCATATTCGGAATCGCCAGCTTGACCACGGTCATGACCTGACCGGACGGGATGCGCAGCGATGCCCGCTGAAATTTGGCGATCAAGGCAATCGCCGCTAGTCCACCGATCATCGACAAGCTGCGGAAACTGAGGGGTGGAAAATCACGAACGCTGGCCTTCATGACAGGCCAGTTCAGGCCCCAGAACAGAATCAGGAATCCAAGCAGGACGAGATCTTTACGGGTCAGTTGATGCATGGGGCGGCACGATAACACGGCAGGCTACAATGTTGTTCCGCCTTAGCTCAATGATGCGACATTGTGAATTTCATCGATAAACTTGCCAACGCCATCCGCCAGCATGACTCGCTGCTGTGTGTCGGGCTCGACCCGGATATCGCTCGGTTTCCCGGTGTACTCAAAGGCCGGTCGGATGCAGTGTTTGAATTCTGCCGCGCTATCATTGACGCGACTGCGTCATATGTCTGTGCCTTCAAGCCGCAAATAGCGTATTTCGCTGCATTGGCTGCTGAAGATCAATTACAAGTAATTTGTGATTATCTGAATCAGCGCTACCCGCAAATCCCGATTATCTTGGATGCCAAGCGCGGTGATATCGGTGCAACCGCTCAGCAGTATGCCCGAGAAGCATTTGAGCGTTACAAGGCTGACGCAGTAACGGTCAATCCCTACATGGGGTTTGATTCGATCGAACCCTATTTGCAGTGGAGCGAGAAGGGTGTGATTGTATTGTGCCGTACCTCAAACCCCGGCGGCTCTGATTTACAGTTTTTGAAAGTGGATGGCGTGCCGCTGTATCAACATGTCGCGCGTATAGTGGCGCAGCAATGGAATCGGCATGGGCAATGCGCCCTTGTTGTGGGCGCCACCTTTCCGGAAGAGATTGCTGAAGTCCGAAAAATCGTTGGTGAGATGCCGTTACTGGTGCCGGGTATCGGTGCGCAAGGTGGAGATATCGAGGCGACTGTGCTGGCAGGGCAGACCCGTGATGGCACCGGCATGATGATCAATTCATCGCGTGCGATTTTGTATGCCAAACCCGCTGATGGTGAGGGTTTTGCCGATGCTGCTGCACGGGTGGCGATGGCAACGCGTGATGCGATTAATGCTTATCGCAACCGATAAGGAATCTCAGTGTCCTTGCAAAAGCTTAAGTAAGCCTTGCAACGCATGTCGGGTTGTTTGCGCACGAACAGACTGCCGGTCAC
The DNA here is from genome assembly GCA_016868055.1 of Betaproteobacteria bacterium. GTDB lineage: Bacteria > Pseudomonadota > Gammaproteobacteria > Burkholderiales > Burkholderiaceae_D > Pernthalerella. The sequence continues at coordinate 17,071 of VGHX01000013.1, read as the reverse complement.
CCTGAAACAAACGCCGCTCGGTCACCACGGTGCTACTAGTGGCCCATGCGAAGCACACCGTACCTATTGGTTTGCCAGGGACAGCGCCGGTCGGGCCAGCGATGCCGGTGGTGGAGAGCGCCACATCAGCGGCACTATTGGCGAGCGCGCCAGTTGCCATAGCGGCGGCGACTTCTTCGCTCACTGCGCCAAACTGCGCGATTAATGCATCCGGGACTTCCAGAAAATTTGTCTTCGAGGCGTTGGAATAAGTCACCAAGCCGCAATCAAACCATTCCGATGATCCGGCAATATCGGTGACGCACTGTGAAATGCTACCGCCAGTGATCGACTCAGCAGTCGTCAGCATCCAGCGCTTTTGTTTAAGCGCCTCACCGATGTGTTCGGCAAGTGTATGCAAGGATTGTTCGGAATAGCTCATGATCGAATGCTACCTAGCCTGTGTACTTGAAACTATCTGATGGAGTTACTCGATAGGATGGCGTTATGGTCGATCAGAATCGCCATAAGGCGATCACCAATAATGTAAAAAATGCGGCAAGGATATCGTCAATCATCACACCAAATCCACCTTTGTATCTGCGCTCAATTTGTCGTATCGGTGGTGGCTTGACCATATCAAATAATCTGAACAGTATTACCGCAATCAGCTCGGCTTTAAAGCTGCACGGTGTCACCAGCAGCAGTACCAACCAGATCGCGATTATCTCGTCCCACACAATCGCGCCATGATCAGGCACACCCAGAGCGCGTCCCGCCCTGTCGCAGACAAATACCCCAAGCAAAAAGCCAACCACAATAATGACCGCCCACATGCCCTGCGTGAAAATCGCTGGCCATTGATCGGTCAGAACACGGAAGCAAAGCCACCCAAACAGCGTGCCAGCAGTACCTGGCATGATCGGCGACAAACCACTTCCGAGGCCAAGCGCTAAAAAATGTGCAGGATCGCTCACCATGAATCTGACACTGGGTCGCTTCGAGAACCAGCGAACGGGCTCAGTTTTCCGGGCTGGCGCCGCGACCTCCGTTGTTTCGTCCGGTTCAGTAGGCGTGATCATCATGACAGCGCAAAATGGTCAAAAGAGTGAGAGCGAATCGGTAGCTGCGTGCCGTCGAGATCAATAATTCGTAGTCCGGCTATTGGCTCTATCGTGCCTATGCGCGTTACCGCCACCCCAGCAGTGCTTGAAGCCGCCAATACTTTTTCTCGCTGCGACGGCGACGCGCAGAAACACAATTCGTAGTCATCACCACCATTCAGCGCAAACTCCAGCTGTAGTTGGCGGTCTTGTGAGCGCAGCGCCGTGCCAATGGGTAATGCGTCAGCCTCGATGCTGGCGCCGAGTGCTGAGCGCTGCAAAATATGTCCCAGGTCACCCATCAGGCCATCAGAAATATCAATCGCTGCACTGGCAATACCACGCAACGCCAACCCGAGCGACACACGCGGTGTCGGGCAATGCAGCCGAAGTAATGCGCTGTCAGCATGGTGAGCAGCTAGCGAGCGATGGTGAGTCAATAGCTCCAAGCCGAGTCGTGCATCGCCTAAATTTCCCGAAACCCAGATATCGTCACCAACATGTGCGCCATCCCGACGGAGTGCAGCATGGAATGGCACATGACCAAGTACCGTGATGCATATCGTCAAGGGTCCGCGCGTGGTGTCGCCACCGATCAAGACGATCTGCTCAGCGTCGGCCAGTGCAAATAATCCATCAGCAAATGCCGCTAACCATGCATCATCAACAGCGGGTAGCGACAGTGCCAAGGTGAAGCAGATCGGCTTGGCGCCCATCGCTGCGAGATCGGACAAATTTACTGCCAGAGCTTTATGTCCGAGCAGCTTCGGATCGGCACCAGGCAAAAAATGTCGGCCCTCAACCAGCATGTCGCTCGATACAGCCAATGACTCATGCGGAGGCGGCGCAATCAGCGCGCAATCATCCCCCACACCGAGCTGCACCGCACCTTCACCTTGAGCGGGGCGGGTGAAAAAACGCGTGATCAGATCAAATTCCGAAGGCATGACGCCGATTGTACAGAAGCGCTCTGCATCATCGCATTGAGCTGCGACCGGCCCGTCGAGGCAGGATCTTCGCCTGCCGACAATCACCCTCAGCAAAGTTTTGGATAGCTCGGTCTGCTAGAATCGATTCATCGATTAGACAGCATCCAGAGAGTTGCCCCGCATGGATTCCCACGACACCCCTTCGCAAGCGCGCCAGCAATTTCGCCAGGCGGCACTCGAGTATCACGAATTTCCCTCTCCCGGCAAAATCGCCGTTACCCCGACCAAACAGCTTACCAACCAGCGCGATCTGGCGCTGGCTTATTCTCCCGGCGTAGCAGCTGCTTGCGAGGAAATTGCCGCGGAGCCTGCCAATGCGTTTCGCTATACCGCGCGCGGCAACTTGGTCGCGGTGATCACCAACGGTACTGCGGTGCTAGGCCTTGGCAACATCGGCCCGTTGGCGGCCAAGCCGGTGATGGAAGGTAAGGGTGTACTGTTCAAGAAATTTGCCGGTATCGATGTCTTCGATATCGAGGTAAACGAAACTGACCCGGACAAACTGTGCGACATCATTGCTGCACTTGAGCCGACATTTGGTGGCATCAATCTGGAAGACATCAAAGCACCTGAGTGTTTTTATGTCGAGCGCAAGCTACGCAGCCGGATGAAGATACCCGTGTTTCATGATGATCAGCACGGTACGGCGATCATTGTCGGTGCCGCCATCCTGAATGGTTTGAAAGTCGTCGGCAAAGACATCAAACACTGCAAGATGGTGGTGTCAGGTGCGGGTGCGGCGGCGCTTGCTTGCCTCGATCTGATTGTCGACCTCGGCTTCCCGATCGAGAACATCATCGTGACCGACTTGGCTGGTGTGGTCTACAAGGGCCGGACTGAGTTGATGGACCCTGACAAGGAACGCTTCGCGCAAGACATCAAGCAGCGTACGCTTGCAGAAGTGATGCCTGGCGCGGATATTTTCTTGGGCTTGTCTGCCGGTGGTGTGCTCAAGCAGGACATGGTGCGGCAAATGGCACCCAAGCCACTGGTACTGGCTTTGGCCAACCCTACGCCAGAGATACTGCCCGAAGAAGTGCGCGCGGTGCGCGATGATGCCGTGATCGCAACCGGTCGCTCTGATTATCCGAATCAAGTGAATAACGTGCTGTGCTTCCCGTATATTTTTCGGGGTGCGCTAGATTGTGGTGCCACCACCATCACTCGCAGCATGGAGATTGCTACCGTACACGCTGTCGCTGAGTTAGCACAGGCAGAGCAATCAGACGTTGTAGCAACGACGTATGGCGTGACTAATCTTTCGTTTGGCCCCGACTATCTCATTCCGAAACCATTTGATCCGCGCCTGATGCTGAAGATTGCGCCTGCGGTGGCCGTGGCTGCGGAAAAGGCCGGTGTTGCTGCGCGTCCGATCAAGGACATGGCAGCGTACACCGATAGGTTGCAGCAGTTTGTTTACCACAGCGGCACGGTGATGAAGCCGGTGTTTGCTATCGCCAAGAAAGCCCCGCCCGAGAAAAAGCGCATCGTATTCGCCGAGGGCGAAGAAGAGCGCGTGCTGCGTGCGGTGCAGGTCGTGATTGATGAAGATTTAGCCAAGCCGATTTTGGTGGGCCGGCCTGCAGTTCTTGAGCAACGCATACAGCGCTATGGTTTGCGTATCCGTCCCGAGCACGACTTCGAAGTGATCAATCCTGAGCGCGATGAGCGCTATCGCTCGTATTGGGAAACGTTCCTGTCCATGACCCGTCGTAAAGGCGTGACCGAGCAGTGGGCAAAGTTAGAAATGCGCCGCCGTCACACCCTCATCGGCTCAATGGCTATCCACAAGGGGGATGCCGACGGCATGATCTGCGGTACCTACGGCAATACCGATTTGCATTTGCATTACATCGACATGATTCTGGGTAAGCGCGCTGGTGTGAACACCTATGCCGCGATGAATGCCCTGGTGCTGCATGACCGACAAATTGTGTTGGTCGATACCCACGTCAATGAAAATCCGAATGCCGAGCAGATTGCGGAAATCACCATCATGGCTGCGGAAGAAATGCGGCGCTTTGGGCTATACCCGCGAGCAGCACTGCTATCGCACTCCAATTTCGGTAGTAGTCATAGTGAGTCGGCAGTCAAGATGCGTGAAGCACTAGCGCTGATTCGCGAGCGTGCGCCTGATCTTGAGGTGGATGGCGAGATGCATGGCGACACTGCGCTTGATGCGCACCTGTTGAAGTCGGTCATGCCCGACACCCTGCTCAAAGGTGACGCAAATTTGCTGGTACTGCCGAACATTGACGCAGCCAATATCGCGTACAACCTGCTGAAGATGACCGCCGGTGGCGGCATTGCGATTGGGCCTGTACTCCTCGGTTGCGCGCGCGCGGTGCATATCCTGACACCCTCGGCGACGGTGCGTCGTATCGTGAACATGACGGCGTTGGCCGTGGTTGACGCGGTTCAGCGGTAAGAACTCTCGCTAGCGCCGGCTGTCGCTCCCCCCCCCACACAAGGACACGCCTTTGAACGCCATCCCGCTCGCTGTCGATCTCGACGGCACGCTGGTCCGCTCGGACACTTTGCATGAAGCCGCCTTGCGCGCGCTGCGGGAGCATCCGTTGGCGTTGCTCAAGCTGCCGTTCTGGCTGTTACAGGGCAAGGCGGTGCTGAAGCAGCGGCTGGCAGCGTTGTCGCGATTCGACCCCGCCACGCTGCCCTACCACCAGCCGCTCATCACCTGGCTGACCGAGCAACGCGCACAGGGTCGCAAGTTGGTGCTGTGTACTGCAGCAGATCACAGCATTGCCATTGCCATCTCCGAGCACTTGGGACTCTTTGATGCGGTTATTGCCAGCGACGGCAATACCAATCTCGGCGGTGCAAAAAAAGCCAATGCACTCGAGCGACTGTTTGGCGCCGGGGGCTTTGACTATGCGGGTAATGCCGCGGTCGATCTGCAGGTCTGGCAGCGCGCACGCAAGGCAGTCGTCGTCAATGCGTCGGCTGATGTCACCAGAAAAGCAAAAACTATCGCCGAGATTGATCAGGTGTTCGAGACCAACCACCGATTTGTTGAAGCTTTGATTGGTGAGCTGCGGCCGCATCAATGGGCCAAGAATTTTTTATTATTCATGGCGCCGATGGCGGCGCACATGATTCCTGATGGCGAGACGTTACCGCGCTTGTTGCTGGCTTTCGTCGCTTTCAGTTTGTGCGCTTCTGCAGTGTATGTAGCGAATGATCTGCTGGATCTTGATAGTGACCGACAGCACCCGCGCAAGCGCAATCGGCCGTTTGCTGCAGGGCAGATACCAGTCGCGCTGGGTGTCGCGCTGGTGCCAGTATTGCTGGTGTGCGCTTTGCTGTGTGCGGTACCCGTAGGCTGGGCATTTAGTGGTTGGCTGTTGTTTTATTTTGTACTGACGTGCGCCTACTCGCTGGTACTGAAGCGGCTAGTGATTATTGATTGCCTCGCGCTGGCCATGCTTTACACACTGCGTGTCATTGCAGGCGCTGCGGCGCTGGGTATACCGCTCTCGTTCTGGTTATTGGCTTTTTCTGCGTTCTTCTTTTTGTCCTTGGCGTTCGTCAAGCGCTATGCCGAGCTTGATGTGCAAGTTAAATCGGGCAGCGAACGGGCACATGGACGTGGCTATCTGACGTCGGATGCGTCACTGGTGCAGATGCTTGGTCTGATGTCTGGCTATGCTTCCGTGCTGGTGTTAGCGCTCTATCTGAACAGTGAAGCAGTCGTCCGCTTGTATCGCTCGCCAGAACTGATCTGGGCAGCAGTGCCGGTGCTGCTGTATTGGATTAGTCGCATATGGATGAAAGCGCATCGCGGCGAGATGCATGATGACCCCTTGGTATTCGCTCTGCGCGATCGGGTTGGTCTGATATCAGGCGTAGTTTTCTTCGGCGTTCTGCTAGTCGGCTCACGAGGATGGACATGGTAGCGGTCGGCTCCTGGGGGCGACTTGGTATTCATGACCACCGCATGCAGTTACTCGCCGATAGGGCTCGCGTACATGGTGATATCTCCGGCCAGCGCCAAGGCCTCGCGTTTGGTATGGGCCGCAGCTACGGTGATGTTTGTCTGAACCCAGGTGGTACCTTGTGGGACCTGCGATCACTCGACCGCTTTATTGCATTTGATGAGCAGACCGGTCGTTTGCGGTGTGAGTCGGGAACATTACTGCGCGAGATTCAGCGTTTCGGTGTGACTCGGGGCTGGATGCTGCCGGTGGTGCCGGGTACACAATATGTCACGGTAGGCGGCGCCATTGCCAACGATGTTCATGGAAAAAATCATCACCGCTATGGCTGCTTTGGCGACCATGTCACACAGCTCACCCTCGCACGCACCAGCGGTGAAGTGCTTAGCTGCCTACCCGGCGATACGATGTTTGCAGCCACCGTCGGTGGCCTGGGTCTGACTGGCGTGATTGTCGAAGCCGAGCTGCAGCTACGTCGCGTACCGGGCCCGTGGCTGGATGTTGAAACATTGCCGTATCAAGATCTCCAACAGTTCTTCACGCTGGCAGATGCCTCGGAACCCGATTGGGAGCACACGGTATCGTGGATCGATTGCCTGCACCCGTCAGGACGCGGCATATTCATGCGCGCGAATTCAGTCGCTGCTGATCAGCCCGAGCCGCCATCGCGCGCTGATGTGCGTTTTCCGTTCGTACCGCCGACGTCACTGGTGAATCGTCTATCGCTGCGATCGTTCAACGCGATGTACTATCACCTCAAAAAAACACAGCCCCGCAGCCTGCAGCACTATGTGCAGTTTTTTCATCCCCTGGACCGTATACAAGACTGGAACCGAATGTATGGACCGCATGGGTTTTATCAGTACCAATGTGTGTTGCCGCGCGAAGCAGGCGCTACAGGTATCCAAGCTATGTTGAAAACGATTCGGCGTGCGGGTATGGGCTCTTTTCTCGCTGTGCTTAAAACCTTTGGTCAGCGCGATGCGGTTGGCATGTTGAGTTTTGCTCGTCCCGGGGTCACCCTGGCGCTTGACTTCCCGAATGCCGGTGCGCCAACGCTGGCGTTGTTCGAGCGGCTCGATGCGATCGTGCTGGAGGCGGGTGGCCGCTTATACCCCGCAAAAGATGCGCGTATGCCGCGTGCCTTATTCGAAGCAGGATACCCGCGCTTACAAGAATTTTTACCGCTGCGAGATGCAGGCATTAGCTCGGCGATGTCGCGCCGTTTGTTGGGGAATTAATTTGAGCAAAAAGCGGATCGTGATTATTGGCGCCAGCTCCGCGATCGCAGAGCATTGTGCGCGGTTGTGGACGCGCGAGGCAGCCGATTTTTTACTGGTCGGCCGGGATCTGGCGCGTGTTCAACGCATCGCAGATGATCTGCGAGTTCGCAGCCCACAGTCGGCTATTCAAACGGTAGATATTGATTTTTTGAGTGCTGATGCAATTTCGGTGCTTGCAGAGCAGGCCGCACAATTAGGAATCGATATTGTTTTGATTGCACACGGCGATTTGCCGCAGCAAGTCTCCTGCGAGCAGGATATTCATCTGGCGCAGGCTGCTTTACAGATCAATGGTGTTTCGCCGGCCTTGTTTGCCGAAGCCTTTGCCAAGCAGCTCGCCCGGCAAGGGCACGGAACGATCGCATTGATTGGTTCGGTGGCGGGAGACCGTGGTCGCAAAGCAAATTATGTTTATGGCGCAGGTAAGGGCATGGTCGAGCGCTACGCGCAGGGGCTGCAGCATCGCTTTGCCAGCACCGGTGTAAACATATTGCTGATCAAGCCGGGCCCGACCGCAACGCCCATGACAGCGCATTTAGCGCCTGCCGGGTTAGCTAAAGTTGAACAGGTAGCGCACGCGATCGTGAAAGCCATTGAAGCGGGTAAACCGGTCGCGTATGTACCTGCGAAATGGCAAGTCATCATGCTCATCGTTCAGCACTTACCGCGCTGGATTTTTCACAAGCTGAATATTTGAATGACTAACGCAAACCACTTGCAGAAAATTATTCTGCCCGGTGGCGCCGGGCTGGTCGGCCAGAATTTGATCGTCAGGCTGAAGGCACGCGGTTACCGCGACATCGTGGTGCTGGATAAGCATCGCGCCAATCTGGCGGTGCTGCGATCCCTGCACCCCGAGATGACCACCGAGTACGCCGATCTGGCAGAGCGTGGCGACTGGGAGCGACATTTCAGTCAAGCGGCTACGGTAGTGATGCTGCAGGCGCAAATTGGCGGTAATGATTATGTCGATTTTGAGTGTAATAATCTGATTGCCACGCGCAACTTGCTTGATGTGATCAAGGGCGGCAAGGACCTTCAGCTAGTGCATATCAGCTCATCGGTTGTGACCTCTGTCGCTGACGACTTTTACACCAATACCAAAAAAGCGCAGGAGCAGATGGTGCTGGAGAGTGGAATCTGCTGTCCGATTCTGCGTCCTACCTTGATGTTTGGCTGGTTTGATCGCAAACACTTGGGCTGGTTGTCGCGTTTCATGAAAAAAGTACCCGTGTTTCCAGTGCCCGGTGATGGGCGCTTCCTTCGACAACCTTTGTATGTTGGTGATTTTTGCCAGATCATTATCAGCTGCATCGAGCAGCGCATCACCGAGGGTGTATTCAATATCTCGGGTCATGAAGGCATTGACTATATCGATATCATTCGCGAGATCAAGCGCGCAACCCGTGCTGGCGCGCTGATCCTGAAAATACCCTATAGCCTGTTTTATGCCTTGCTATGGGTTTGGGGACAGTTCGATCGCAATCCGCCGTTTACAACGCAGCAGCTGGTTGCACTGGTCGCTAAAGATGAGTTCGAGGTGATCGATTGGCCATCTATCTTTGGCGTGCCATCGACCCGATTTGCCGATGCGATCCATGAGACGTTTTGTGATCCGCGTTACAGCGCCGTGGTACTGGAGTTTTAAGCATGACGTCTGACAAACCGAGTAGGCAGCGAATCGCCGTGCTGGGTGCCGGCCCGATGGGGCTGGCTGTTGCGTATCAATTAGCGCGTGATGGTCATCACCCGGTCGTATTTGAGGCCGATGACCGGGTCGGTGGCATGACCGCCTGCTTCGATTTCAACGGACTTCAGATCGAGCGCTATTATCATTTCCATTGCACTTCCGATCACGCCTTTTTGCAAATACTTGATGAGATTGGTATCGCCCATAAGATGCGTTGGGTCGAGACGAAAATGGGTTACTGGTATCAGCGCCGCTTGCAGCCTTGGGGGAATCCGTTCGCCTTGCTGGGATTTCAGGGCTTGTCTTTGATAGCGAAATTTCGTTATGGCTTGCATGCTTTTTTATGCACCAAGCGTGATGACTGGCGACTATTAGATCATGTCGAAGCGAGTCGCTGGATCAAGCGCTGGGTGGGAAATGAAGCATGGGAAGTATTGTGGCGACGACTGTTTGATTACAAGTTCTACGACTACGCCAACAACCTGTCAGCAGCTTGGATCTGGAGCCGCATTCGGCGAATCGGACGCTCTCGCTACAACTTGTTTCGTGAGAAGCTGGGCTATCTGGAAGGCGGGTCCAGCACTTTGCTGAATGCGATCAAAATCGATATCGAGCAGCACGGTGGTGAGATCAGGCTGAGCTCACCAGCGCGCCGTGTCAACATCACACAAGGGCGTGTTACAGGTGTTGAAGCATCATCAGGCGTCGAAGACTTTGACAAGGTGATCAGCACGGTACCGCTGCCGTTCGTGACGCGCCTTATTCCCGACTTGCCGCCAGAAGTAGCGCAGAAATTCACTGCCTTAAAAAATATCGCCGTGGTGTGCATTATCGCCAAGCTACGCCAGCGCCTGACTGAAAATTTCTGGCTGAACGTGAATGATCCCGAGATGGATATTCCGGGATTAGTCGAGTACTCGAACTTGCGTCCGCTCGATCATGCGATTGTTTATGTGCCGTTTTATATGCCCGGCGAGCATCCGAACTATGCCGAACCGGATGAGGTATTTATCGGCAAGGTGAAGCGCTATCTGCAAACTATTAATCCTGCGTTGCAGGATGATGACTTTATTGATATTCGCGCCAGTCGCTACCGCCACGCGCAGCCGATCTGTGAGCCGGGTTATCTTAATCGCTTACCGCCGGTGGCGTTGCCGGTACGTGGACTGTGGGTAGCCGATACGTCTTACTACTATCCGGAAGATCGTGGTATCTCAGAAAGTATCGGTTTTGGTCGCCAAATGGCACGTGACGCTGCGCGAGGTCAGCTTTAATGATGCGCAGCTTTGTGAGTCGTGAGTTTCTCACTTTCTTGCTCACCGGTGGGGTAGCCGCTGCAGTTAACTTCGGATCGCGTATTGTATATAACCGCTGGTTAGATTTTTCCAGCGCGGTGGTGCTGGCTTATCTTACCGGGATGGTGACGGCCTTTATTCTTGCGCGTCGCTTTGTGTTCACGCAGGGTAGCCAATCGGTTCAACGCAGCGCGCTGTTTTTTGTGATGGTCAACGGCGTTGCCGTACTACAGACTTGGGTCATTAGTATGGCGCTCTATTATTTGCTGCCAATGGCAGGTGTCACGCGCTGGGTGCCGGAAATCGCTCATGCTGTTGGTATTGTTGTCCCGGTGTTCACCAGTTACCTCGGGCATAAACGTTTTTCTTTTAAATAAATCCGTACGTTTCAAGAAAGCGGCAGCCATAGACGGGTAGCCAAGAGGGCGCCTTGTAATAACGCTCAGCGACTGCACTCAGCACTTGGGCTCGATAGGGCTCAAACCGGAAGCCCTCTCCATCTGCGATCCAAAACCGTGCGCCGTTGATCATGCGGTCCTGAACACTTACGTGACTAAAATACGCCCGCAAGCTATCTACTTCGATCTCACTGGTGCTGGCGATTCGTATGTTTTTGCCATCCAGCTGACGAAAGTCAGTAATTGCGTCATCAAACCGCGCATGAAAGCTGCCGAATCCGAATACCGGTATGTATGCTTGTGCGTGATATGCCAGTAATGATGATTGGCTATATGATCGTGTCATCAATACAGCATCGTCCGCCATATCTTGTTTCAGGGCGTATACAACGTCTCTACCATCGCGATGCAGAACGATATCCGGCTGGATGCGGTAGGGTTTGAATACGTCTATGGGTAGATACATCAGCGCGAGCAAAAGAAGCAGATGGGGTAGTCCGAACCACAGGTTCCATCGTCTCAACTGATAAAGAACACTATTGGGTAGTCGCACTGCTGCAAACAAAAATACAAACGATATAAAAGCCAGCAGCCAGTGCAACCCGATCTGCTTGTAAAACGAGAGCAGCAGGAAAAGTCCAAAGGGAACGACAAAGAGTGCGGCGATCACAATATCACTACCGTGTGCGCCTACTGAAGATTGACTTATCCCATTGGTTTTGACGGCGACGTGAAAGCCCTCCGCATCAGAGCTGTTCTGCTTTTCGATGGGCGTAGCAACAATATCATCATGACTAGACTTGCCACCCTGCTTGAAGCGGCGCCACAGCGCAACGAATACCCAAGGTGTCATCAGGTACAGCAGCATCACGACATACAATAAAACCTGTGCTGTCGAAAAATGTGCGCCTTGATTACGATTAATCAGATTGAACAAAATATTGTTCCAGCAGTGCGTCGCATTCCACATCATATTTAGCAACATGAATGGAAGCGCGCAGACCGCCACCAGGAATAGCCGCGCAATACCCCCCCGCCTGGGTAATAGATAGATCGCGTAAGTAATGGCCAACAAGCCAGCGAAGTATTTCGACAGTAATGCGAGTCCTAGCAATACACCGCTGGCAGAATACCAATGCCATCGATTCTCTAATTCAGCCCGGACAAAAGCGTAGCCTGAAAAAAACAAAAACAAGACCAGCGGCGTATCCGTAGTAATGAGATTAAATGCCCAAGTAAATGGTAGTGACAGAAACAAGCTACCGAGCAGCCAACGCCGCTCTGTTTGGTGCGGGAGCAGATGACCGTATAGACTCATCATGCCAAACACAACGGCAATCCACAGTAATACCGCGGGTAAACGCAGCACTAGCGTGTGCGAGGATATTTGCTGTAGAGCCCATAGCCACCAACCGACCATCGGCGGGTGGTCGTAAAAACCACCCCAGTCGGGGTGCGCGCCCCACTGATAAAAATAGGCTTCATCACCGGTAAACGGGAAAAACGCCGCAAACCAGAGCTTGACCACCGTGCTGATCAGCAGCAGCAGCAAAAAGCTCTTTTTCATTAATGCTTCAGTTGGGGTCGGTGACACAACAAGGCGGTATGTTAAAAAGATAAGGCCCAAGGACGCGGGTCACGTCCAAACAATGGTATTTTAGTTGAAGCCTGCTGGCTTAAATGATAATGTCCGGCGCAAAATCCATTACCCCCTTTAACTGCATCAACCTCCGGCTATCCCTCGTTATGGTGAACTACGGCTTATTGCTTAATTTGGTGCGCAACGCTCTGCTGTCCACCACGCTGTGCGCAACTACTTGCTCGGCCGCTGATGCCTGGACCGACGGTTTTTCACTTCGGCCTGAACCCGGTGACCGGCGCGCGCTAATTTTTTCGCCGTATACGCGGCATTTCAGCCCTAGCCCTGAGCATGAGCATGTCTGGCTGGTTGGTCTGGAGCGCGAGCGCGAAAACGGCCTGGTCGCTGGCGCTGCATTTTTTACCAATTCATTCGGGCAGCCATCACTTTATTATTATCCGTGGGGTATGGTTTATCGGAATTTAGGTGGGAATCCGCAGCTATATGCTAAGCTGACTACGGGTCTGCTGTATGGCTACACCGGTAAATACCAAAACAAGGTCCCGTTCAATACGAACGGATTTTCGCCGGGTGTGGTACCTGCGCTTGGCTGGGATTTGGGCGATGGATTTGAAGTGCAAGCCAATATGCTTGGATTCGCAGGCTTGATGCTGCAGCTGTCGTTACCGCTGAAATGATTTGATCGCACCGCTATGAAAGCACGGCTACTGCGTTGTCAGCTCTGGTCCCTACTCGTAGTGGTCGGCGGCCCGCTAATGGCGCAAGCGGGCGAGCTTGAGCTAGTCACCACAGATGCGCAGGGTAACGCCTATTTTTTCGATACCGCAGGTATGACGCGCAAGGGCTATCTGGTGTATGTCTGGCAGTCACAAAATCTGACTCAAGTTGATCCCGAGGGCGCGCAATCAATCCGTAGCCAAGTAGAATTTGATTGCCGGTTTCGACGCGCGCGCACGATGTGGATCACTCGGTATGCTGATGTTAATGAGGGCGGTGCCTCACTCGGCTCAAACGCGGTTGCTAACCCGCAGTGGGTGTCTACGCAGCCCGGCGACATTACTGATAGCTTAATCGACTACGCTTGCCGCCGCATTATGCGATAAAGCCGATAACACTGTTAATGCATACGCTCGAGGCTGGTGACGATAATCGCAAACATGGTGAGCAGCAGGATCAGTGATCCGAATGGCGGCAATAAAATAATCATGAACCCAGTGAACATCAGCAGCGCCAGCGCGATCTTTCCGCGAGCAGCGCTTTTTTTGAATTCCATATAAACCAGCAGCGTCGCGATGACTAATGCAACAATCCAGACGCCCGAACCGATCAAATCATGAGCAACTGGCTCACTCACGGCGTCATTGCTGACGGTCGAATACGAATGGGTGGTTCGGCTCATGATGGCGCTATCCTCGGCGAATATGGCGGCCATAATGAGCCGCCGGGCCTGTCTTCATTGGCAGTAATATCGGCGGCGGACGGCGATTCTTGAGTCAAAAAATACTATAAAGGTAAGAAAATACGGCTTGTCGAGGGGGTGTGCATGTTCCAGCAACTAGAAAAATACAAGAACCCGCCGCTTAAGCTGAACCTCATCGTTCAGTCGCTATTTGAGCAGGTCAAATCGAATCCAGCGATCGCCCACTATTTCATCAGCGTGTCGCTTGAGGCGCTGACGCAAGACGTGCACCGCTTCAGTCATTTTGTCATGCCGCATCCGGACAGCTATTACCGGGAGCCGCTCAACGCGCAAAAAAGCTCGATGCCAACGATTCAGGTGAGCTCATTCGTGTTCGAAGAAGTTCACAAGGTCCTGCTGCAAACATTGCAGGCGCAAGAAATTCACGAAGATGATTTAGCGCGACTTTCTTATGAAATTTTAGAAATCGTGGAAGAGTCGCGTGCTCAATTCAGCGACACCATGATGATGACTCTAAAGATGGAGGATGTCACGCCGGAAGGATTGCTTCAGGTATTCAAGCGATTCAAATTTGAAGCTAAAACTGTTGGCAAAAACGAGGTGTTGATTGATGCGGGTTTAGAAATACCGGTCACGGTCAAGATTCGTAATAAGGATAAGTCAATCGTCTTGATTGGAAAGGCGGTATCGGTTGATAACTCATCGTTGGATGATATCGAACAGATTGTGCAACTCTCGACGCAGCGTTATCCATTGCACCCGGTTCGCGCCGTTGAGGATGACGACGACTGGCCCTTTATCCTGATGGAGAAGCCGTTCCCTTATCAACATGGCGTGCCACTGCGCATGCTATTCAGATTAATAAAGAATTTCTCCAGCAATTTTCACCGTAGCGTGAAATGTGACCAACAGCGTGTTTTAGTTTGGAATAACGCCAGTCGTTGAGTATCAAGCAGAATCAATCGCTACGGAATGTTAAGTACCTAGGCCAGGATGATTATCAGATCCCCGCAGTGTTTGCTCTGGCGGGAAGGCGCTGCCCAGGTACTCAACTAACGTAGTCAATATATTGAATGCCATTACCAATCAAGGTTGCGACTGAATCTTTGTTCTCTTGTGATTCAGAGAAATCGGCCAGTACTTTGGGGCGTGTCTTTTCCGGGTTGGTATTCAGTTGATTCAGCCACCAACTGTACCCGCCTTGATCCGGCGTGCGACCCAAGACATTGGTGTACACCTTCGTCAAAAACTCCGCGTTTGAGGGGTTCTGGCCATACAGCGTCCGGAATTCTGGCGAATCGATAAAGCGTGCAGCAATCTCGACCATGTCCATGCCTTTGTCGATACTGTTGATCCAATAGCCCAAGCCAGCTTGGTCGCCGGCCATTGGGTTACGCGTAAACGCTGCCTTATAGACGCGAAAGGCTTTGCCTGCGTTGCCGGCTGTATCAAGGGCCAGTGTTATGTCACTAAACAAAAACCGCTCTACGTCAATCGCTGAATCTACCCCGTCTCTTCCCGAGGCGGTATCAGACACTGCCACACCCTTTAAGATCTTACCTTTGATACTCTTGCTCTCAATATCGGTATTTAAGTTGTTCGTATACTGAGCCCTGGGTCCATTGAATTTCATCACGTCGATTCCAGTGACGCCATCGAAGTAGTCATCACCTTTGTTACCGATAAAAAGATCATTACCGCCAAGCCCTATTGTCATATCAACGCCGTTCGCGACGTTGCTGCCCTCAAAACGATCGTTGCCACCCAGAAGAGTCAAGTTATAAGCATGGTTTTCAGGGTTTAAAAACTGCGATATCGCGTAACCATCTTAATAAATTTCATCGGAGAACAACGTTCCTTGAAAACTCAGCTTAAAGCGTGTGAAATAGCCAGATACATCATTCAGCGTCAGTTTAGGATTTGAATATGTTTAGCTTCCCCATAGCTCGACATCAAATAAACGCCCGGATTCACCCGCAACATTACCCGCGACATACGTTGCTGAAGATGCTGAATTTATGAATACAGCAGATTTGGATATGGGTCTTGGGCTCGCACTAACGTTATTGATTTCATCAAATGGAGTGGTGACGGAATAGGTCATGACGAAAGAATATTTATCGCAAAAGCGTTAGAGCGGCTATAGTTAACCTGTCCGCGGCTCATAGGTGATACCGTTACTAACCAGGCTTGTTACGCCGATTCGGTTGACTAACAGTGCCGCGCTGGAAATAATTGGTAAGGTTAGTCGTATTGCATTATTTGGATTCTGCGGGCCACCCGATAAAAATGAAGCTGGGGCAGCCGGTGCTGTGATCGTATTCGCTCGAAAAAATAGTTGTTAAACGAAAAAAGCCCAGCGTAACAGACCACGTTTGTGGAAATCACAAGGATCGTTATAGACGTTTCTTAAACTCATTAATGAGCTAATCTGCACCCACTATTCCACCTTCCAACTTCCCGACTTCCCGCCGTGCTTTTCCATCACGCGGATATCCGACATCACCATGCCGCGATCAATCGCTTTGCACATATCGTAGATCAAAAGAAATCAACGTGCGGCGTGAGGAAAATCAATGAGTTAGAACGTGCATAGGAATCTGGCTTGTCATTCCTGTTGGGTTGAATTTGGACAGCAATTGGACAGAACTTCCTGCCGTCAAAAGTGTACATCATGATTTAAAGTCTTTCGGTTCTTGTTTGGTAGTCTCCAGTCAATGCTGTCGGGTACCCCCATCAAATTTCTGCCAGATAGACCCCACCGTACCCCCACCCCCCGATTTTTGATTTGGTACCATCGCGGGCTAGTTGCACATAGATCTGCACGAACGATTTTGTAAAATTAAAACAAGGGATAGATTAGAGGATTGATTAATTTCAAAACGTAAAGTATCAGTGCAATAATTTATGATCGAGCGCTCTATAATTTTATGCTCTTAAACTGACGGCAGAACAATGAAAAACACCATAAACTCACAACAGGTAGCCCTTACTTCTGTCGATGTGGAGGTTGATGCATTGTGCGATCAATTTTCTTCAGCACATCCTCGCGTGCCGCAATTAGGATGGTCTCTGCTGCAAAATTTGGAACACAACACTCTTGCAACATGGGCACATATCCATACTTATGGCGATGCTGTTCGTATCAATATGCTGGGACGTGTCGTACATTTCTTGTTTCATCCTGCACTCATACGAGCAGTACTCATGCAAGATGAGCAAGAATTTACCAAAGAGAATCGACAAGTTGCTGTTTTCAAAATCGCGCAAGGCATGAATGTACTCACGGCACATGGCGCGGATTGGAAAAGACAACGGCGCATACTCAATCCTGCCTTTGTACCTAAGCGTGTGGCTGGTT
>VGHX01000012.1 GCA_016868055.1 Betaproteobacteria bacterium | reverse complement strand
CTCGCGGGCGATCGCCGACCTTGACGGAGGCCACTTGCTTGCGGCGTTTGACGTCAATGATGTCAACGCTGTCGGCCTCTTCGGCAGAAACGAACATCCATTTGCCATCAGGGCTGAAAACCGCGTGCTCCGGGTTTTTACCGCGCGTCTTCACCGCGAACATTTTTTTCCCGGTTGCCGCATCAATGAAGTTGACCGCGTTGCTGACCTCGGATGCCGCCGCGATCCACTTACCATCGGGTGAGCTTGACACGCCCTCGGGCGACTCGCCTAGCTCAATCTTGTCGGTCACGTTGCGCGTCTCGGTGTCGACCTTCACCAAGACATTGTTGGTTTGGTCGCTCACGTACAGCCATCGTCCGTCAGCGGACAAGGCTGCACCGCGTGGCTTGTCGCCGGCATTGATGTCCGCCACCACTTCATCGGTGGCCGTATCAATCACCGATACGCTACCGGATTTTTCATTCTGCACATAAGCAAAGGGCGCGCATACGGCGGAAAGCGGCAACACCAGCAGGGCCAGCGTGGCAACAAGGGGTTTTGGCGACATAAACAACTCCGAGGCGGTAATCAAGCGCAGCGCGTAAAGGTGCGAAGCATAACGCAAGCGATTGCCCACAGGACTCACCTGTATTCAGCCGTGTGAATGGGGAATTTCGGTTACGATGCCAAGCAAATACGACAGTGTAATATTGATATGGTTTGCGGGCGCCACTAACAGGCCCGAGGACACCCCACCATGGCAGAAAAATTTACTGAGCTCGACTGGCGGCGTTTCCTGTCCAGCATAGGCGAAGACCCGGACCGGCCCGGTCTTGCCGAAACCCCCGCGCGTGTCGTCAAGGCGTGGGAGCATTGGAGCTCGGGCTACAAACAAAACCCGGCGGACGTGATGAAGGCGTTTGAGGATGGTGCTGAAGACTATAACGAGTTGATTGTGGTGCGTAACATCCCCGTCTACAGCCACTGCGAGCATCACCTTGCCCCGTTTTTCGGCAAAGCCACTATTGGCTATATGCCTAACGGCAAAATCGTCGGTCTGTCGAAATTAACGCGCTTGGTCGAGTGCTTCATGAAGCGACTACAAGTGCAAGAGCGGCTCACCATGCAAGTCGCTAACGCCCTGATGGAGATGCTGGAGCCGCGCGCCGCCGGGGTGGTGGTTCGCTGTCGACATCTCTGTATGGAGAGTCGCGGCATACGCACCGCCGGTGAGGAGACCGTTACCTCTGCCATGCTTGGGGAGCTGCAAGACAACCTCGCCATGCGCACTGAATTTCTCGATCTTGCGCGCGAGGATCTTGGTCGCTGGTAGCAGTAATAGGAAGCAGGCCTGCAGGCACTACCGACTATGGCGTCCGGGCGCTTGTGAGGTTGAATGCGGCGAGGTAGACAGGCTGTACCCTGCAATGCGTTGACGTCGAGGTCTCTGGTTTAGCGGCGGCGCGTTTTGTTCGCCAGCATGGTGCCACGACATTCACTGCTACCGCAGTGGCAGGCGTACGCTGCCTTGAGTGATTTCGTCATGCGCTGCTCAACCACCAAGCCGTAGTCATAACAAAGCTCCTCGCCGCGTCGTATGTCGCGCAACGCATGAATATAGACCCGGCCTTTTTCCTCTTGCGCTTCGCAATTCGGCTGGCATGAATGATTAATCCAGCGCGCGTCGTTGCCGTTATCGCCGCCGTCAATCAGACGGCCATTATCCAAGCTGAAAAAAAATGTGTGATACGGGTTGTCAGGGTCTAGACCGAATCGTTGATCGGCTTGCTTTTCGCTGATACGTTTACCACCGTATTCAATGATACGGGCGCCTGCAATAATTTTTCGCGTGGCGAACACGCCGTCACCGTGAACCATGGACAAGCGCACTTTGTAACACTCCGCCGGTAAAACCTGTGCGGTTTTGCGTGACGAGGTATTCATGGCTCAGCGCAACGCTGCAAGATAACTAAGAGTGGCAATCGATCGCTCGCAAAAAAGTGTCTACACGCGTGTGCCGACGATAATTAAGGCCCAACGCTAGTTCGCACGGCATGGTGCATAGGCTGCGTAAGGCGCGCATGATAGCGCGCTATCACTCTTCCTACCAATAGCTGGTTATCAGTTCGGTACAATCGTTGGCGCAACAAATGCCACACAGAGCTTCAGCTCTCTTGGATGACCACATGCTACGCGTGACCGACGTCGTATTACCGCTAGACCACCCCGAGCATGCGCTGCGTGACGCCGTGCTAAAGCGTTTGGGCATCGGCACCGACGAACTACGCAGCTTGCAGATTTTTCGGCGCGGCTATGACGCACGCAAAAAATCAGCGATACAGTGGGTCTACACCGTCGACGTCGCGCTGCACGACGAGCCAACCCTGCTCTCACGGCGGCTGCCCAAGGTCAGCGTGATGCCGGATATGGCGTATCGCTTCGCGGCGCATGCGCCCGACAACTTGTCGCTGCGGCCCGTCGTGGTCGGCTTTGGCCCTTGCGGCTTGTTTGCTGCATTGATTCTTGCGCAGTCTGGTTTTCGCCCCATCGTGGTCGAGCGCGGAAAAGTCGTGCGAGAACGCACCAAAGACACGTTTGCGTTGTGGCGTCAGCATCAGCTTAATCCAGAGTCAAACGTGCAATTCGGCGAGGGCGGCGCGGGTACTTTTTCCGATGGCAAGCTGTGGACTCAAGTAGGCGACCCCAAGCACTATGGCCGCAAGGTGTTGGAAGAGTTTGTGAAAGCGGACGCGCCGGCGGAAATTTTGTACGTCAGCAAACCGCATATCGGTACTTTCCGGTTAGTGAAAATGATCGAGCTGATGCGCGCGGAGATCGTGGCGCTTGGCGGTGAGTTTTTGTTCGAGCAAAAAGTTGATGGCCTTGAGATTGTCGATGGCCATCTGCGCGCACTGCAGCTCTCCAGTGGCGAAACATTGCGCGCCGATCATGCCGTGTTCGCCATCGGTCATAGTGCGCGCGATACCTTCCAGATGATGCACAACGCCGGTGTGTTCATGGAAGCCAAACCATTTTCGGTGGGCTTTCGTATCGAGCACCCGCAGTCGCTCATTGACCGCGCCCGTTTTGGCAAGTTTGCCGGCCACCCGATGCTGGGGGCAGCAGATTACAAGCTGGTGCATCACGCCGGCAATGGCCGCTCCGTCTACAGCTTTTGCATGTGTCCGGGCGGCACGGTGATCGCGGCGACATCCGAACCGGGTCGTGTAGTCACCAACGGCATGAGCCAGTACTCGCGCAATGAGCGCAACGCAAATGCGGGCATTGTGGTTGGTATCACGCCTGACGATTATCCAGGCCATGCGCTGGCCGGTATCCATCTTCAGCGCGAGCTGGAGTCGCGCGCGTTTGAATTAGGTGGCGGCGACTACTGCGCCCCTGGCCAGCTAGTTGGCGACTTCATTCAGCAGCGGCCCTCGACCACCTTTGGCAGCGTGCTGCCGTCGTACAAACCGGGCGTTCGTCTGGGTGACCTGGCGCCATCGCTGCCATCATTTGCGATCGAGGCCATACGAGAGGCGCTGCCCGCATTCGATCGGCAGATTCAAGGATTTGCCATGCCAGACGCGGTGCTGACGGGGGTAGAAACCCGTACCTCATCACCGGTTCAAATCCGGCGCGGGCAAGATTTTCAAAGCATCAGCACACGCGGCCTGTACCCGGCAGGAGAAGGCGCTGGCTACGCGGGTGGCATCATGTCCGCAGCGATTGATGGCATTCGTGTAGCCGAAGCTGTAGCGCAATCGATAGCGGCCAAACAAGCGGCGCCTGCATAAAAAAGCGGACCGCATCGCGGCCCGTTTTTACTGGCACCACCGTCCGTCGCAATTACTTCTTGGCGCGACTCGGCTTCGCTGCCGACAATTGGGTGGTAATTTCTTCGAAACCGCTTTCCATAGTCGCTAGCGCCTGCTTGCTGCCTTTGACCATTTGTTCGATAGCGGCGTTGGTGTTGGCAACACCGGTTTTCAACAGCGTGATCACATTCTCTGAGCCGGCTGGCGCTGACTTGGCCATTTCGTCGATCAGTTGATTGATCTGACGGGTGGTCTGACCGATGCGGGTCTCTGTCGCATTGGTAAAGTCGGCTTGCGCCTTGGTCATGATGGCAGCCATGTGGCGCGCGTAAGCCAGTGCGTTTTCAGTGCCTGGTTGAGCCTGAGCTGAGGTCGCGTCGATCAGGGCTTGCGCGTCTTTGGCGGCCAACAATTGTGCTGCGGCGGTCGATGTCTGCTCAAGCGACTGCTTCGCGGTTGCAATGTTCAGCTCGACCAGCTCGGTGACGCTGTTGAGCGCCTGATTGGCGAGCTCGTGCATCGCTTTGAGCTGCGAGTCGATAGAGTTTTTAGTGACTTTGGTGAATTGTTCCTGATTGGCCAACATGGATTTCTCCTTGAATTCGAGGGTTAAGCGGCCGTTGTGCGCCGCAACAAAGCGAACTTAAGGGCGGCATAGCCAGAAGTCAAGCACTTTTTGTGCGGCGCATCAATAATGTGAGGGCGCATTAATCAACAATTAACACGAGAGCTTTGATTTGCTGCGGATTTAATAAACGATTAACGCGAACACCTTGAAATCCCCACTGGGGCCCTGCCTCGGGAGACGGGCAATTATCAGGGGCTCGTCGATTAGGCCGCGTTGCCTTGGCGCGCGTCGCGCCAAGCCACAATCAGCTCGCGCGCGGTGCCGGATAAGTCGTCCAATGGCAGCGTAGCGGCACGGTGGAAGATCATCAGGGCGTATACATCAGCTAGTGCATTGACCTCGGCCGACAGCGCCCGCTCCTCGCCCTGCGATGGGCGCATGCGCCGCCAGTAGTTGATGGCTTGTTCGAGCTCAGTTAGGGTCAGGTTCACCACCCTATTCTACCGGTG
The DNA here is from genome assembly GCA_016868055.1 of Betaproteobacteria bacterium. Taxonomy (GTDB): domain Bacteria; phylum Pseudomonadota; class Gammaproteobacteria; order Burkholderiales; family Burkholderiaceae_D; genus Pernthalerella. The sequence continues at coordinate 44,409 of VGHX01000012.1, read as the reverse complement.
GCCTAAAAGCACAGCCAGATCTGATTAGCGATGCTGACCATAAAAGCCGGGCGCAAGTAACCAATAAAGCCGAGTACCGCCAGCACGCTCGCGGCAAGGCCGAGTAGGGCGGGGCGCAGCCGCAGCCGCAACCGCAGCCGCAGCCTCACGCCGCTTGCGGCTCGCGTGCTACCGCCGCCTCGCTGATAGGCAGGCTTAGCGCGCAGGCGACCAGACCGAGTCCGATCGTAATCAGCCATACGGTGTCGTAGCTGCCTTGCACCGTGTAAAGATAGCCGCCCAGCCAGACGCCCGAGAAGCTGCCGAGCTGGTGTGAGAAAAAAACAAAGCCTGACAGCATCGACAAATGACGAACGCCAAACATGCCTGCGATCACACCATTCGTCAGCGGCACGGTCGATAACCAGAGCAGCCCCATCGCCGCGGCGAATATGTATACCGACGTCGTGGTCAGCGGAGCGAACACAAACGCGCTGATGATGAATGCGCGCGCGAGATAAATCGCCGCCAGTAATTTCGGCTTGGACAGCCTGCCGCCTAGCTGGCCAGCGGTGAAAGACCCGAAGATATTGAAAAAGCCGATCAAGGCAAGCGCAATCACGGCGACTTTCGGATCAAACACCCCGCGATCTTTCAGGTAAGAGGGTAGATGTACGCCGATAAATACGACTTGGAACCCGCACACAAAATATCCCGCTACCAGCAAACGGAACGGAAGATGCGCAAAGGCTTCACGTACCGCTTCAGTAATACTTTGCGACGCGCCGCCAGAAGCGGTGGTCAGTGCTGGCTCACGCAATAGCAGCGACAGCGGCACCATGACCAGTACTACGGCCGCCGCCAGCCAGTGCAAGGCACCCTGCCAACTCGCGCCAGCGATCAGCATCTGCTCGACGGGTACCATCGCAAACTGCCCGAATGAGCCGGCGGCACCGAGAATACCGAACGCCCATGACCGCCGGGCCACCGGCGCCGTACGACCCACCACACCCGACAACGCGCCAAATGCGGTGCACGCGAGCCCCGCGCCAATCAGCACACCCGAGCTCACCGCAAACAGCGTGGGATCGGAGGCGCTGGACATCGCCAGAAGACCCGCCATGTACAGCAACGCGCCGAGCAGCACGACGCGCGGCGCGCCAAAACGATCAGCAGCCATGCCTGCGAAGGGGCCAAACACGCCCCACATCAGGTTTTGCAGCGCCATTGCGAGAGAAAAGGTATCGCGCGTCCACTCATGGTGCTGCGAAATCGGCTGCAACCAAAAGCCGAAACCATGTCGAACACCCATCGCCAACGACAGGATCATGCCGCTGGCGAACAGTACAGTCGTGAGCCGGGAAGCGTCGGTGGCGTTACGCATTAGCAGGATGGGGAAACTGCAGTTTGATGTCGCCGCAGTTTAACGCAGCGCAAAATCCACCAGCACAACACTATCCGCCGGCGTTTAACTGGAGAATTTTCAGGCGGCCTTCTTTGCGACCGCTTTTTTGGCTGCCACTTTTTTCGCCGCGACTTTTTTTGCCGTGATTTTTTTTGCCGCTGGCTTTTTGGCAGCGGCCTTCTTGGCGGGCGCTTTGCTCGCAGAGACTTTCTTGGCCGGTGCGACGGGTGTCAGCTTTTTCGCCGCAACCCGTGTACCAGATTTTCCTTGATCAGCGCCTTCCTTGCCCGCCTTCGGCTTGCGCTCTTCAAATTCAAAACTGACTTTGCCGTCTGCGCCGCGCGCCAGGTAGGCCTTGAAAGCACGGCGCGTCCGCTGCGAGACAAATCCTGGCAGCAGGTCGGTGCGGCCCTCGTTCAAGAGTTTGACCATTTGCTCGGGTAATATTTCTTGCTGCAAGATGATGCGGCCGCTGCGGAAATCACATGCCTTGGGCCTGGCAACGGTTTTTTCGCACACATACGCCAACCCCATCTCATACACGCCGCTGCCACACTTCGGGCAAGCACCGAGCGGTGTCTGAGCCGAGAAGTCGACCGGCTCTGCAGATTCGTCGTCGAGATTACTTTGCCCAAAATCAAATTCAAGCTTGTGGTTGTTGGCGTCTGCGTCGTGAGAGATCTTGAGTATGGCGGCGAACGGGCGTCCCATCTTCGAACGAAAACCTTGCAGTGGGCCGATGGTGCGCTGAGCGAGGAGTTCTTCTACTTCAGGAATTTCAAATTGCCGGCCGCCAGGCACTTTGCTCATCGAGAACTCGCACTCGGTGCAAGCAAAGCGTCGGTAATTTTCTTTCACCACGCCGCCACAATTCGGGCAAGGCGTTTTCAGTGTTGCGTAGTCGCCGGGGATGGTGTCGTTATCGTATTCCTTTGCGCGCTTGACAATGGTCTGCGTCATCTGCGCGATCTCGCGCATGAACGCGTCCCGACTGATCTCGCCACGCTCCATGCGTGACAGTTTCGATTCCCACTCGCCAGTCAGCTCGGGTGCGGTCAACTCGGCCACACCCAAACCGCGAAGTAGCGTCATGAGCTGAAATGCTTTCGCGGTCGGGATTAATTCGCGCCCTTCGCGCAGCAGGTATTTTTCATTTAACAGACCTTCAATAATGGCAGCGCGGGTGGCCGGCGTGCCCAGACCTTTGCCGGCCATCGCATCGCGTAACTCTTCGTCGTCAACCAACTTGCCTGCACCTTCCATCGCAGACAGCAAAGTGGCTTCTGAGTAGCGCGCCGGTGGTTTGGTCACCAACGCATGCGGTTCGACCTTATCGGTCTTCACGCTTTCACCGGCTGCGACGGGCACCAGTGTGCCGCTACTCTCGCCTTCTTTCGCATTCGGATCGACCGCTTCCCTACCGTACACCGACAACCAACCCGGTGTGGTGAGTATCTTCCCTTCGGTTTTGAACTGGTGGCCAGACACCTCGGTGTAGCGCGTCGTTACCAAATACTCGGCAGCGGGAAAGAAAATCGCCATGAAGCGTCTTACTACCAAGTCATACAGCTTTTGCTCCGGCTCCGACAAACTTTTCGGTAGCTGACCGGTGGGGATAATCGCAAAGTGATCACTGATTTTCGTGTTGTCGAAAATGCGCTTGTTCGGCTTAACCCAGTTGTTATTGAGGATCTGCGCTGAGTGCGGGTAGTAATTATTGATCTCGCCGAGCGACTCTAGCGTTTGCTTCACGGTGCCGAGATAATCTTCCGGCAGGTGCTTCGAGTCGGTACGCGGATAGGTCAGCACTTTGTGCCGCTCATAGAGCGCTTGCGCCAGACCAAGCGTGTTTTTGGCCGAGAAACCGAAACGCGCGTTTGCTTCGCGCTGCAGACTGGTGAGGTCGAACAGTGCCGGCGCCATTGAAGTGCTCGGTTTCGACTCTTCACTGACTTTACCGGGCTTGCCACGGCAAGCGGCAACAATTGAATCTGCAGCGGCCTTGCTCCACAGCCGTTCGGCTTTCTTCTCCGGGTCTGTGTCGTCTTTCTTGAATTTGGTATCAAGCCAGCGACCTTCGTAGATGCCGGCAGCACAAACGAACTCGGCTTTTACCTCCCAAAAATCATGCGGCTGAAATTGTTTGATTTTTTCTTCGCGCTCAACCACGATCGACAGCGTCGGTGTTTGTACCCGACCCACCGTAGTGAGATAAAAACCGCCCTCTTTTGAGTTGAAGGCGGTCATCGCGCGTGTGCCGTTGATGCCGATCAGCCAGTCAGCCTCACTGCGGCAGCGTGCGGCGTCGGCGAGTGGCAGCATCTCTTCGTCATCACGCAGATGCGTGAATGCTTCACGAATTGCCCCCGGCGTCATCGATTGCAGCCAGAGCCGTTGTACCGGCTGTTTGGCCTTGGCGTATTGCACGATCAAACGGAAAATCAGTTCTCCCTCGCGCCCCGCGTCACAGGCGTTGATGATGCTGCCGACGTCCTTGCGCTTAATCAGCTTGTTCAGCAACTTCAGGCGCGACTCGGTTTTCTGGATCGGATTGAGCGCGAAATGCGGCGGAATCATCGGCAAGTTGGCGAACGACCATTTGCCACGCTTGACGTCATATTCCTCCGGCGCGGCTATCTCGACCAGGTGACCAACGGCAGAGGACAAGACATAACTGTCCGACTCGAAGTACTCATCGTGTTTGGTAAAGCCGCCAAGACTCTTCGCGATGTCATTCGCGACAGAGGGCTTCTCGGCAATGATGAGTGTTTTGGTCATAGGGGATAGGAATCGGGAGGCGCCTGAACCGGCGGGTTCAGCAGCCAAACGCGGCCAATGATAAGCGGGTTGTCAAGCAGTTCGCAAGCCGGCGAGCTACGGCGCCTCGCGGTAATCGCCAGATTTTTCGGAAGCGAGGGTTTTGCGGGCAGCGGCGCGTGGGGCCCAATCCTGTACGGGTTGGCCCCGCAGTTGGCGCCGCCACCTTGCCAGCGAATGCTGTGGCGAGCAGCGGCAATCACTGCGTTTTCAGTGGTACAGCGGCGGATGGGTATTTTCTTCGTCGGCGAACAATTCGTCGAACATCAAGCTGTCAGGCTCTTTGCCCTGGCTCCAGAGAACCATCAGCACAATAACTTTGAGTTTATCTAGCGGAATCGGTGACTCGTGCACTGCGCAGGCGCGCTCGATCACGATTTCGCGTTGGATGGTGTTGATGACTTCGGCTGATTCCAAGAACTCGATAAAACCGATCGCCTCGGTGCCCAGCATCTCGTACTCTTGGTCGGCGTAGACGCGCGAACCAAACGAGAACGCGGTCTGGTGCGCCTGCTGATTGAACATCTCATTGGTGGTTTCGGCGAGGTCAGTCAACCAGCCAAGCGCACGCGAGATTTCTTCCTGTTCGAAACCAACTGCCGACAGTTTCTTCGCCAAAGCCGCCGAATCAGGGCAGGCGTCGGGCCGGTAATAAGTTTCGTAAAGGTAAACAAGTACCTCAAACATCTCCGTAATGTAACGGCATCTTTTCTTACGCACAAGTAAGAATGCGCTAAGGCGCATTGCAGACTCGCTCATTTCACGAAATTAGCGCAGTTTTCCTTTTAATTTCATTAACTTGCAGATCGCGTCGGATAAATGTGTTGACTCATGCTGCAGATGCCGGTCTTCGATTAAACGAGTCGTTGGAAGCGGCCATCCGGCATGCGCTCGATTTTTCCGTCGAGCTCAAGTATTAATAAAGCTGCTTGAATCTCGGATGCTGATAAGCCTGTGCGCTCAGTCAGTTGGTCTACCGAGGTGGGATCATGCGCCGCTGCATTCATGATGTGTTGCGCAGTAGGGTTACTTTCTTGCGGAGTGGAGTTACTTTCTTGCGCAGTAGGTTTATATTCTTGCGCAGATGGTGGCGCGCGATCGTACTCGTCTTCGCTGTTGACCGAGAAGACGCGCGACGACAAAGCCGTGGCGGGTAGGTCAGCATGATTTTGCCGCGGTGATGCGCGTACCAGCGGATTCAATTCTTCGAGAATGTCTTGCGCAGATTCCACTAGCTTGGCGCCTTGCCGTATCAGTTGATGACAGCCCTTGGCCAGCGGAGAATGTATTGAGCCCGGAATCGCGAATACGTCGCGGCCTTGCTCCGATGCGCTGCGCGCGGTGATGAGTGAGCCAGATTGCAGCGCAGCCTCAACGACCAGCACACCCAGCGACATGCCGCTGATTAAGCGATTTCGTCTCGGAAAGTTCGACGCTATTGCCGCCGTGCCGAGCGGGTATTCGCTTAGCAGGCAGCCTTGCTCAGCGATTTTGTGTGCCAGCAGGTGGTGCCTGGCCGGGTAGACTAAATCAAGGCCTGTGCCGGTAATTGCAATCGTCGAGCCATGCTCAGGTACCAGGCTAGCTGCCCCATTGTGTGCGGCGGCGTCGATGCCGAGCGCAAGACCGGAGATAACGCAAAGGCCAGCCGCGCTGAGTGTTTGTGCGAAGCGCTCGGCGTTTTGTACGCCCTGCGCGGTCGCGTTGCGGCTGCCAACAATGGCAATTCCCGATCGTGACAGTAATTCGATGCGGCCTTTTGCATACAGCAGCGGCGGCGGGTCGCTGATGCTCAAGAGTGCGCGGGGATAATCAGCGTCGGCCAGTGTAAGCACGTGGTTGTTTGCTTGATTCGCCCATGCCAGCGTTTTTTCGATTTGCGCGCGCATCCCGGCATCGGGCTGGCTCGATAGTGCAAGCGCTATTTTCTCGGACACACATTTTTGTAGCGCCGGAAAGCCCGCTGCCAAAATCTGGTCAGGCAAACCAAAACGACCCAGTAGCTCACGCGCTGTTTGCGACCCAACACCCTCAGTCAGCATGAGTTGCAGCCAGGCTGTCAGATCATCGCGCTCGCTCATGGCGCCTTTGCCGGTAGGTCACGTCGTGCTGCGTGCACCACAGAGCCAACGCTGAGTACTTGGTGGCTACGCATGATGAGCGCTAGCGCTACACGGTCCAAGGCGTCGAATACCCATAGTGTTGCATCGGAAGGTCGGTTGGGGGAGAGCGAATTAACGAGCGTGATTCTATCTGGCTGCGGTACCTGCACCACGTTGCCGGGCCGTACCCCATCCAATAACCCCAGGTTCAGCGCGATCACATCATATTGGCTCGCCCACTGCCCTTCCCGCATCACCGCGATGATCTTTGCCTCCCACCCGGGCTCCGAAGAAACTGGTGGTGTGCTGTCAGATTTCACGGGTAATAACAAATCGCCATCACTTAGCTCGGCATCCGCCTGAACGATGAGCAACTGCTCAGACATCGGGGTGACTCGGCGCACTTGCCCGATGCGCTTGGCAGCTTGAGCCAGTGGGTCGCCGCTCTCCGATGAGCGCAACAGCGGAAGCACGCGCAGCACCTCGAACGCCGCACCAGCGTTGAGCGGGCCAGTGCTACTCACCACGTCACCAGTCCTTAATAGCCGCCGTCCTTGATTCACGCCGACGATGCGCGGTGCGGCAGATGCGTCGGCTAACGTTAGCAAGCGGTAACGGTTGGCGACTGCGCTCAGCATGGGGTCGATATCCGAATTGTCTGTCGGGCTTTTGACGGCCGTGGCGCGCACGCCGGGTGACAGCCGAGTCACCTGCACTGAGCCACTCCCGGCAGGTGCACTGCTTAGCAGCCCGCGCGCACGATCCAGCACGATGCGTTGGCCCGGATAGATCCAATGGGGGTTGGGGACATGATCTTGATTACCAGACCACACGTCACGCCAGCACCAAGGATCTTGTAGAAACTTTGCAGCGATATCCCACACGGTATCGCCGCGTTGTACGGTGTGCGAGTCGGGAGCAGAATCAAGTACAACACATGGGTTGGCACCGCTTGCGCAGCTGCTGAAAGAGAGCGATATAACGGCTAGCCACCAAGCGGCTATGCTAGACTTGATCATCGTTTTTTACTCTTGCTGAGTGACGTGAGGCTCGATTGTGGAAGGTGTGCAATCTGCTGATACGGCGCAAATTGTGCATGAGCGAATATCCCCATCGACGTTTTCTCGCAGATTTTTTCGCGACTGTTGCGCAAAAGTTGTATGGCCTTGCTATCTATCCTTCGATACCCTGATCCGCGTTTGCACACGGTCGCCAAGCCTGTCACGACATTTGATGAGTCGCTGGCAAGACTGGTCGCTGACATGGCCGAGACTATGTACGCCGCGCCCGGTATCGGCCTCGCTGCAACGCAGGTGGATGTACATCAGCGAGTCATCGTTATTGATGTCTCCGACACACGCGATCAATTGTTGGTGCTGGTGAATCCGGAAATTGTCTGGGCCAGCGATGAACGTCAGGTGTATGAAGAAGGCTGCCTGTCGGTGCCAGGAATTTTTGATGGTGTCGAGCGCCCTCTGCGTGTGCGGGTCAAGGCGCATGATGCGAGCGGCAAGCTGCAGGAATTCGATGCCGAGGGTTTGCTGGCGGTATGTGTGCAGCATGAGATGGATCATCTGCAAGGCAAGGTGTTTGTTGAGTACCTCTCGCCGCTCAAGCGTAATCGCATCAAAACCAAATTGCAGAAAGAAGAGCGCGAGCTAAGGAAAGAGCGTCAAGCAGAAGCGGTACGCTGATCATGCGCGTCATTTTTGCGGGCACGCCAGAATTCGCTGCAGTTGCACTCGCGGCCATACACGCTGCAGGATTTGAAATTCCCCTGGTATTGACCCAGCCCGATCGTCCTGCCGGACGCGGTATGCAGTTGCACGCCTCGCCGGTGAAGCAGTTCGCGCTGCAACATCAGATTCCAGTCCTACAACCCGTATCATTACGTTTGGACGGCAAGTTTTCCGATCAAGCCAAGGAAGCACACGAACAACTCGGTTCCACCGAGCATGATGTGATGGTGGTTGCCGCCTATGGTTTGATACTTCCGCCTTCCGTGCTTGCGATACCACCGCAAGGCTGCATCAATATTCACGCCTCACTGTTACCACGCTGGCGTGGCGCTGCGCCCATTCACCGTGCGATTGAGTCGGGCGATGCCGACACCGGTATCACCATCATGCAGATGGATGCCGGGCTCGACACCGGTGACATGCTGCTGGTCGCGCATGAGCCGATTTCACCGCAAGACACCACCGGCGCATTACACGACCGGCTGGCCGCGCTCGGCGGACGCCTGATTGTCGATGTTTTGCAGCGCTTGGCCGAGGGGCGCTTGACCCCAACGCCGCAGCCTAACGACGGCGTGACGTATGCCGCGAAAATCTCGAAGCAGGAGGCGTCGCTTGATCTGCGCCTTCCGGCCAATACGCTGCTGAGAAAAATAAATGCATTCAACCCGGCACCCGGCGCATCGGTACAGCTCGGCGATACTGCCTTAAAAATCTGGGGCGCTGAGCGCGTTGCCGGAAGCGGCGAGCCGGGACTTGTTTTAGCCGTTGATACGCACGGTGTGACAGTCGCTTGCGGCGAGCAGGCTTTATTACTGACAGAACTACAGAAGCCCGGCGGCAAACGTCTTTCGGCTGCGAATTTTCTGCAGGGTTTCGAGATACACGTCGGCCAGCGGCTGCAGCAAAGCAACTGAATTCCCGTATAATTCGCGGCGCGCCGATTTGACTCTGTCAATACCAGCTTGCGGGCGCGGGAGATACCTCTCCAAGAAATACTGCTAAAGCGGAACGCACACCCGGCTTCGCTAATGCAGGCCGGGTTTTTTATTTTGCGCGAACAGCGCAGTTACCAGACACAATGAAACGCGACGCTATTTCCCCGGTAGAGGCTCAGCTAAGAGAGATGATGTCACACCGTATCCTGGTGCTTGATGGTGCGATGGGCACCATGATTCAGCGCTACAAACTCAGCGAAGAAGATTATCGCGGCCAGCGCTTTGCTGATTTTGCTGTGCCGGGTAAAGAGGTTTTCGTCAAAGGCAATAATGAGCTGCTGACACTGACGCAGTCACACATTATTCAGGAAATTCACGAGCAGTATCTGGCCGCGGGCGCTGACCTGATCGAGACCAATACGTTTGGCGCTACCTCGATCGCGCAAGATGATTACCACATGGCGCACTTGGTGCGTGAGATGAATCTCGAGGCAGCGCGCATTGCGCGCGCAGCGTGCGACAAGTATTCCACCGCTGAGAAGCCGCGCTTTGTTGCGGGTGCGCTCGGTCCGACGCCGAAGACGGCTTCTATTTCTCCGGATGTGAATGATCCCGGTGCGCGCAATGTCAGTTTCGATCAACTGGTCACTGCGTACCACGAACAAGTCACAGCCCTCGTCGAGGGCGGGTCTGATGTGCTCTTGGTCGAAACGGTCTTTGACACGCTGAACTGCAAAGCCGCATTGTTCGCGATCGATCTGTATTTTGAGCAGACCGGAAAGCGCCTGCCGATCATGATCTCTGGCACGGTAACCGACGCCTCGGGCCGAATTTTGTCTGGCCAGACCGTGACGGCGTTCTGGAATTCCGTACGTCACGCCAAGCCCCTCACCATCGGACTCAACTGCGCGCTCGGCGCGACATTGATGCGACCCTACGCAGAGGAATTATCCAAGGTCGCCGAGACTTTTGTGTGCATCTACCCGAACGCGGGTTTGCCCAACCCGATGTCGGATACCGGCTTTGATGAAACCCCGGACATCACCGCATCCTTATTGAAAGAATTTGCTGACAGCGGGTTTGTGAACATAGCCGGCGGCTGCTGTGGCACGACGCCGGATCATATTCGAGAGATTGCCAATACCGTCGCCAGCATCGCGCCGCGCAAACTGCCCACGCATATCCACCAGATGCGGTTATCGGGCTTGGAGTCGTTCACGATCGATGATGACTCTTTGTTTGTGAACGTCGGTGAACGGACCAATGTCACTGGCTCCAAAGCGTTTGCGCGCATGATCCTCAATGAGCAGTATGAAGAGGCACTCGCCGTCGCGCGGCAGCAAGTTGAAAATGGCGCGCAGGTCATCGACATCAATATGGACGAGGCCATGCTGGACTCGGTCGCTGCGATGTCGCGATTCCTGAATCTGATCGCTTCCGAGCCTGATATTGCGCGAGTGCCGATCATGATCGATTCCTCCAAATGGAGCGTGATCGAGGCAGGTCTGAAGTGCGTGCAAGGTAAAGCGATCGTCAACTCGATCTCTCTGAAAGAAGGCGAAGAAGAGTTTCTGCGACAAGCCACGCTGTGCCGGCGCTATGGCGCTGCAGTGATTGCGATGGCTTTCGATGAAACCGGGCAAGCCGACACTTTCCAGCGCAAGATAGAAATTTGCGAACGCGCCTACCGGGTTTTGGTTGAGCGCGTGGGCTTTCCGCCGGAAGATATTATTTTTGATCCGAATATTTTCGCGATCGCAACCGGTATCGATGAACACAACAACTACGCCGTTGATTTCATCGAAGCCACGCGCTGGATCCGCGAAAACCTCCCGCATGCCAAAGTGTCCGGCGGCGTTTCGAATGTTTCTTTCTCATTCCGCGGTAATGATCCGGCGCGCGAAGCCATCCACACCGTGTTCTTGTATCACGCGATCAAAGCGGGTATGAGCATGGGTATCGTCAATGCCGGCATGATGGGTGTGTATGACGATCTCGATCCCGAGTTGCGTGAGCGCGTGGAAGATGTGGTGCTGAATCGTCGTGACGATGCAACCGAGCGCATGATCGAATTCGCCGCGACGCTCAAGGCGGGCGGTAAAAAAGAAGAACAGAATTTAGTCTGGCGTGAAGCCCCGGTTGAGAAGCGGCTGTCACACTCGCTGATTCACGGCATCACACAGTGGATTGTTGAAGATACTGAAGAGGCACGCCAGCAAGTAGCGGCGAAAGGTGGTCGTCCGATTCATGTGATCGAAGGCCCGCTGATGGATGGCATGAATATCGTCGGCGATCTTTTTGGGCAGGGCAAAATGTTCCTGCCGCAAGTAGTGAAGTCAGCGCGCGTGATGAAGCAGGCGGTGGCCCATTTGGTGCCCTTCATCGAAGAAGAGAAAGCCCAGGAAGAGCGTCGCACCGGTCAAGCCGCCAAGCCGAAAGGCAAAATTGTTATCGCCACCGTTAAGGGTGATGTGCACGACATCGGCAAGAATATTGTGACCGTCGTCCTGCAATGTAATAACTTCGAAGTTGTGAACATGGGCGTGATGGTGCCCTGCACCGAGATCCTCGCCAAGGCCAGAGAAGAGAACGCCGACATTATCGGACTATCTGGCTTGATCACGCCCTCGTTGGAAGAGATGGCGCATGTCGCCAAAGAGATGCAGCGTGACCCGTGGTTCCGCGAACGCAAAATACCTTTGCTGATTGGTGGCGCTACCACCAGTCGTGCGCACACCGCCGTAAAAATCGCTCCGAACTATGAGGGCCCGGTCATTTATGTGGCGGATGCCTCGCGCTCGGTCTCGGTGGCGCAGTCGTTGTTAACGGACGATACGCGTGATCGTTATCTCGACGAGATCGCTACCGATTACGAACGCATTCGTGTTCAGCATGCCGGTAAAAAAGCCTTGCCGATGCTATCGCTTGAGCGAGCACGAAAAAACAAGATGCAACTGGAATTTAGCGGCGAGTGTGCGCCGGTGAAGCCGAAATTCATCGGACGGCGACATTTCCGCAATGTGGATCTTGGCCTGCTCGCGCAGTACATCGACTGGGCGCCCTTCTTCCAGACGTGGGATTTGGCTGGCGCCTTCCCGGCCATCCTGACCGACCCCATCGTCGGTGAATCGGCAAGTCATGTGTACCGCGAGGGACAGGCGATGCTGAGAAAGATCGTCGAGGGCCGCTGGCTGACCGCAAATGGCGTCATAGCGCTGTTACCTGCAAACCGTGTCGGTGACGATGACATCGAGGTCTACACGGATGAGAGCAAGAGCGAAGTCGCGTTTACTTATTACGGCTTGCGTCAGCAAAATGAAAAACCGGTGATTGATGGTGTGGCGCGTCCGAACCAATGCCTCGCCGATTTCATTGCGCCAAAAGCGTCAGGCATCACTGATTACATCGGCATGTTTGCGGTCACCTCAGGGCTTGGTATTGAAAAACACGAGAAGCGTTTTGAAGATGCTGGCGATGATTATTCATCCATCATGCTGAAAGCCCTGGCTGATCGTTTGGCAGAAGCCTTTGCAGAGTACTTGCACGAGCGCGTGCGCAAGGATTTGTGGGGTTACGCTGCGGACGAAAAACTCAGCAATGAGCAACTGATCGGCGAGAAGTATCGCGGTATCCGCCCTGCACCGGGTTACCCCGCATGCCCGGAGCACACTATCAAGGCAGATGTGTTCCGTATCCTGGAAGCGGAAGATATCGGTATGAGCCTGACCGAGTCGTATGCCATGTTCCCTGGCGCCGCGGTATCAGGCTTTTATTTCGCGCACCCTGCGTCGAAGTATTTCACCGTTGGCAAAATCGGTGAAGATCAGGTGACTGATATGGCTGCTCGTCGCAATGTGCCGATAGAGTTGTTGCAGCGCTGGCTTGCGCCTAATCTTTGATGTCGCGGCCGCCGTTGATGTGGCAAGTGTTGTTAGAGGCTCTTGAGCGCCACGCACCGGCGTGTCAGCCTTTGCAGTTTTTCGGTAGGCTGCATGCAGTCACAATACCTTGCATCATCACTGCCTTAGGTCGGGTGCTGTTGCTACTTGATCCTACAGCGGCGCACCATCCACAAACACCTTCAACTCGCCGCTCTCAAATGAATGCCAGGTCTCGTTGGTGGTGAGTGGTTCTGTGACGATCACCGCCACGCGATCATTTGGTGTGGTCACTTCTGAAAAATCTACCGACAAATCTTCATCAGACAGCTTGGCTTGCGTGAACGGATGCTGCCGAACGATATAGTGCAGTCGGGTTGAGCAATGCGCGAACAGCGCGGTGCCATCGGACAGCATCATATTGAAAACACCAAAGCCGGCGATCTCGCGTGTGAGTTGATCAATGGCTTGCTGCAGTATGTCTAGTGCGGGCGGCGCATCGCCAAATCGGCGCCGAAGCTGTTGCAGTAGATAGCAGAATGCGAGCTCGCTATCGGTGTTGCCTACTGGCCGAAATGTGCCATCCAGCGCAGGTGAAAATTCTTTCAAATCGCCATTGTGAGCGAATACCCAGTACCGGCCCCACAGCTCCCGGATGAAGGGATGACAGTTCTCCAGTGCGACGTGACCTTGGGTTGCTTTACGGATGTGTGCGATGACGTTTTTTGATTTGATCGGGTAGCTTTTAATCAGCTCGGCGACGGGCGAGGCAATGGCGGACTCATGATCAACAAACAGCCGTACGCCAGCGCCTTCAAAGAAAGCAATGCCCCAGCCATCTTTGTGCTCGTCCGTGCGGCCGCCACGGTGCGCGAAGCCGGTAAAGCTGAACACGATGTCGGTCGGCACATTACAGTTCATGCCGAGAAGCTGGCACATGGGGAATTCCGAATCTGGTTGGGATACCAGGGACGGTATCACAAGCCAGCATGGCTCAATCAGCTTGCGGCAGATGAATCGCGCAGCGCCAGAGCGTGTGGCCGGAGGCTGCGTATTTTTGCTCAAACGGTGTCAGCGCGTCGGCGGGGTCGACCGGCCATTGTTCGGTGTGCACTTCAATGCCGGTGAGTTGGGTCAGCGCCAACGCCATCTCATCGATATAAATTTTCCAGTTGCTGCGACATTCAAGATAGCCACCGAGGCTCAAGAGGGTCGGGAAAATCGAATGGCCATGCCAGCGACGCTGTAGCTGCGCTTTTTTCGGCCAAGGGTTGGGATAGAGCAGGTAATGCTGTGCCGGATGGATGCGGGCGAGTGCCAGTCGTTGCCAGAAATCCACCAGCTCCGCACGACCCGTAATGAAGTTATTGAGCGCGGGCCCGCTCCAAGGTGTGTTGCGACGTAATCGGTGCGCAGACTGGTCGACACCAACGACAAAAGCATCGGGGAATTGCTGCGCCAGTTTTCGTGTCGACCAGCCAACGCCGCAGCCGGCGTCAATTATGAGTGCGCCACCATGCCTCTGCCAGGCGTTGATTGCCTGATCGAACGGTTGTTCGCCAAATACCGATAAGGGCTTGCGAAACGCTTGCTGCGCGTGCCGTGCGACGACCTCAGCCAAGCGCAAATGCGGCCCAGCCTGATTGCTGGTCACAGGGCGAGAAGTTGTCTGCATTAGAGATGAATATGCCCGCCGAAGCGGGCATGATGGCCCCAAGCTGAGCGCCGCGCCTACTGAAGCACGACGGGTTGTGCCATGAGCGGCGAGTAGCTGTCGAGGAATTCATCGATCTCTTCTTCAGTCGGCTGCCGAGCGCTTAACTCCCGCACATGTTGCCGGAAGTTTTCGGCAAGTTCGCCAGCGAGGAAAATCTCTCGGCGTAAAGGTTTGTCGAGAATCTCAAAGCCACCAAACCGCATCGCTTCCTTACCCGACTCGGCCCGAAACTCGACGACTGAGTAATGCTCGCTGTTATAAATCAGGTTCATACGTTTGCTCCTGAGGGTGGCACGACACCGTGAATGTGGATAACAAGTGGCGCTATTTGTGCGGATTTCAAGTACGACGCCGGCACGCGGTGTCGGGTTGATCGACTGCTCAGGCTGCTGCCCATCAAACTTCATTCGCACCTTAGGTCGGGGCCGATCACTAGCCGATCTCGGTACTGCGGTTCTTGCAGAAATGCTAAAACTGACTCGCGATGAGTTGCATCCAGCAGACTGAGATACAGCTGTTGCGGCGTGCGCTTGAGTAATCGGTTGAGGGTTACTCTGACGGTGAGATTGCCGGTGCAGCAGGGGCAGCCGGGGGCGACACGCGCGACCTCCAAGTCCAGCTCAGGCGCGAGTTGATCGAGTGCGTTGATGCCGCTCGGCAGGCCCTCGATGATGGCGGCGCACAGAAAATTCTTGGGAATGGCGGTTGCAATCGCACGTTCGCGCGCGTCTTGAGTGCCGCCCAGCACCAGCGTGACGACAGTCATCCGGCCTTCTTGACCGAGCCTTTGCTGGTGTCAACGCCGAGCTGCTTGAGCTTGCGGTACAGGTGGGTACGTTCGAGGCCAGTGCGTTCAGCGACGCGTGTCATGCTGCCGCCTTCGCGCGCCAAGTGGTGCTCGAAATACGCGCGCTCGAACGCGTCGCGCGCCTCGCGCAAGGGCAGCTCGAAAGAGACGCGGAACTCATTGTCGGTGCCGGGGTAAACGGATCCGTGCATGCCGTTCAGGTGACCATTACCAATTTGCTGCAGCTGCGGCGCCAGCGAGAGCTTGTCCTGCCCCAGCATGTTGCGATGCGGACCGCCTAGCAGCGTGCCGCGAGCAGGCTCTTGCCCTCTATTCAGCCCTTGCTGCACAGTACGCAGCAGTTTTTGCAGCGAGATGGGCTTCTCCAGAAAATTCATTGCACCGATGCGGGTGGCTTCAACGGCGGTATCGATGGTCGCATGACCAGACATCATAATCACCGGCATGGTGAGCAGCCCGTCGCGTTGCCATTCTTTCAGGAGCGTGACCCCATCGGTGTCCGGCATCCATATATCAAGCAAAACCAAATCGGGGCTGCTGGACAGACGTAGCTCGCGGGCAGCGTTAGCGTCCTCGGCTGTCGTGACGACGTGACCCTCATCGCCGAGAATCTCGGACAGCAGCTCACGGATGCCCATCTCATCGTCGACCACCAGAATATTTGCCATGGGGCGCCTCTTTAAATCGTCACAACATTGCTACATTGCAGGATTGTATTTTTTGCAATTAAAGTTGTCAAACTGAATATTTAGCCAGTTTCATTAATAAAATCAAAACCTTGGCGCCAGGACCATCTTTTCGATTTTGTACCTCGATACGACCGCCATGCTCATCGATGACCTTTTTGACAACCGGCAGACCCAAGCCGGTGCCCTTGGGTTTGGAGGTGACGTAGGGCTCAAAGGCACGCTTGACCAAGGCCGGATCAAAGCCAGGACCGTTATCCGATACCGTCAGTCGAACCGCCGTCCGTGGCTGGCCATCGGCGTCCGGGTAGTCAAACGCCTCGGTCACAATCTGAATGGCGCGTTCACGCCCCAAGCGTCGGATATCTGCAACGGCGTCCTGCGCGTTTTGCAACAGGTTGTGTACCACCTGTCGCATTTGAGTTGCATCTCCCAGGATGATCGGAAGATTTGGCTGCAATATCGGTTGTATCGCGTCCGAAATTTCCATGCCGGAGTAGAGCTCAAGTATTTCCGAGATCAAAGCATTCAGGTCGAGCGCTTGCAGCAGCGGCGGTGGCGTCTTGGCGTAGTCGCGGAAATTGTCGACCATCTGCTGCATCGCCACCACCTGGTTGACGATGGTGTTGGTACCGCGCTCCAGCAGCGCCACGTCGTCACCGAACAGCTTGGGCTGAAGCTTCATGTGTAGTCGTTCGGCCGACAACTGGATCGGTGTTAAGGGGTTTTTGATCTCATGTGCTAGTCGCCGTGCGACCTCCGCCCAAGCGATCGACCGTTGACCCGAGATGACGTCAGTAATGTCGTCAAACACAATGATGTAGCCCCTACCGGTGCCCACCGGCAGGTGCGAGCCACGCGCCAGCAAGGTGATGTCGGTGCTGTCGCTGTTGTCTTCGCGTTCGCGCGGTATCTCGATTTGCTGCTGCCAGTGCTGCGCCTCGCCAACCGAGCGATCGGCAGCGGCTTGTGCGTTAAGCCGGCTAAACGAGCGCATCACCGGATCTCGAAATGCGGTAAGTGCGGGAATAGATGACATCGCCCTACCAAGCAATGGCTTGAGCCCAAGGCGCAAGATGCGCTCGGCTGACGCGTTAAAGGTGACCAGCTGCCATTGCTCATCAAATACGATCACGCCAGCAGACATATTGGCGAGCACCGATTCCAGGTAGGCTTTTGCGTCTTCAAGTGCACGTCGATTGCGCTCAACCGCCTCACGCGCATCAGACAACTGCATGGTCATGATATTGAACGACTGCGTAAGCGTGCCGAGCTCATCCGGCGTCGCCATGATCGGGCGCGGCGACAAATTGCCTTGTGCCACGGCTTTTGTGCCCTCTGCCAGCAGTAACAGCGGTTGGGCAAAATCGCTCGCCAACAAAAAAGCGCTGACCATCGCCGCGAAAATCGCGAGTAGCAGCACCAGCGTGAGTGTCACCAGAAAAAATTTGCGCAGCCCGGTGCGCGCCAGTGATCGTTCTTGGTACTCGCCATACGCGACGCGC
Source organism: Betaproteobacteria bacterium (assembly GCA_016868055.1). GTDB lineage: Bacteria > Pseudomonadota > Gammaproteobacteria > Burkholderiales > Burkholderiaceae_D > Pernthalerella. The sequence goes on along the minus strand of VGHX01000012.1, from coordinate 26,838 downwards.
AAGGCTTCGGCATTGACGAATAATTTTTCAGGGACAGGCTGCACCAATAATAAGTAGCGTGCGTCGCCGCGCAACTTGAAGAGCGACCCATCGCTTCGAATGGGAACGATCACCCTTAGCCGAATCTGCTCCGGCATGACGCCGTCTTTGTCGGACCCCGGCATGCCATCGATCACACCAAACCCTTCGGATGAGTGCGCTCGCGCCAGCATCGAAGGGGTTGGCAAGTCCGGCAGCAATCGCGTCAGCTTGGTATTGGTGCTGGCGACCAGTTTGCCACTCGAATTCACGACGATTGCTTCTTGAAGCTGATTACGTTCGATGATTTTCGGTAATCGCGCTGCAATCAGGCTGTCGGACAAGTCTGCAAGCTCCTCCGACACACCGGCCGCCTTCAGTCGCAAATCGCGCAGCGAAGACTCAAGCGCGGCTCGACCCAAGTTCAAACCCGACTCGAGCGCGCTCTCAACTTTTACGTTGAACCACGACTCGATCGATCGTGAAACAAATTGTACCGATACAAGGTAAATAACGATACCCGGCACGATACCCATCATGGCGAACATCAGCACCATACGCGCCATCAGCCGCGACCCGAATCGTCCACGGCGGTAACGACTGTATAAACGCGCGAGTAAAAACAACACCACAACCAACAGGCCAACACCGACCGCGATGTTGGCACCGAGCACCCATGAGTAGTAGGAATCGAAGAGTTGGGTATCGCCGCTGGCCACCGCCAATAAAAACAGCAGCACACCGACGGTTGTCGCCGACACCATCAGCAAGTACCGCAGCGCGCGTCTCATTTCGCCTCGGAGCGGAAGCTGAACTTGTTCCAGCCGGATGACAATCGCCATTCGTCACTACTCATGGCGCTTACCTGAATCGGCTTTGGTAGCTCGGACACATCGAGCGCCAGCTGTATCGCAACGGTGTAATTGCCGGCACGATTGAGCGCTCCCGGATCAGCGATCAGCCAACGCCCGGGTCGTCTCAGTAGCGAGAGCATGTCATCCAGATGAGAAAAATTCTGATGCAGGCTACCGTCGATCGATGCACGATATTGCTGAGTCAGCACGTTGTATGACAGCCGAATTTTTCGCGTAGCTTTGACGGAGACTTCATCAAACCAGTACCAGCGGTAGCGTGTCACCTCAGCTTGCAAGGTGAAATACAGCGGCACGCCGCGCGACAAAGCCTCCTCAACCGAGCGCGGTAATTCGACCGAAAAGCGCGACGACAGCCGGTAACCCTCTTCGCTTGTCTCGAGCGATGCTTCGACGAACTCGATCCCTTCGGCTGCATGTGCTAGCGCAGGCAGCCAAGCTGGCACCCACAGCAGCCAGAACAACAGTAAAAATCGTTGGATCACGCTCAAGAACGGGCTGATGCCCCGAGGAAAATTTGAGCGATAGTATCAAAGCACCGGTTTTCGCAGAAGCGCATAGAACAAGCCATCATGATCCGATACGTCGTCTGCGTGCGGTAACAACTGCCCGGGCGCTTGCAGCCGCTCGGCATCGTGGCGGCTGACGAATGACTGCGCTTGCATTTCTGATTCCTCCGGCCACAATGAGCAGGTCACAATCAGCATCAAGCCGCCCGGCTTCAGCAGGCCCCACAGGTTGTCGAGGATAGCCACCGAGCGCCGGGCGAGTTGCCGGCTGTCGTGCTGACGCCGTAGCCATCGAATATCGGGATGCCGGCGCACGATGCCTGACGCGGTGCAGGGCAGGTCGGCCAGGATGCGGTCGAAACATCGGCCATCCCACCAAGCCCGAGCGCTCGCGTCGCCTGAGATGATCTCGGCTTGCAAGGCCAAACGTTGCAGGTTGTCCTTCACGCGCATTAGCCGCTGCTCATCATGGTCAAGCGCCAGCACGTCGCAATCGGCAAGCTCAAGCAGGTGCCCGGTTTTGCCGCCGGGCGCGGCACACGCATCCAGCACCCGCATGCCTTGTTCGAGCTGCAGCAAGGGCGCTGCCAGCTGCGCCGCAGCGTCCTGTACGGACACCAGTCCCTGAAAAAAACCGGGAATCTGCGCCACCGGCACAGGGCGATCAAGTCGTACCGCTGCCTCACCGATACGCCGAGCGCCGATACCGGCACTAACCAGTTGATCGAGGTAGCCATCAACGCTTGTCTTGCGAACGTTCACGCGCAAGGTCAGTGGGGGCGCGCGGTTACCTGCTGCCAGTATCGCCTCGGCTTGCTGCGGCCATGCTCGGCGCATCTCATTAATCCACCAGCGCGGGTAATTGAGCCGGGCTTCGTCGTCGCGCAGCACGGTTTGCATTAACCCTTCGCGCTCACGCAAAAAGCGCCTTAGCACTGCGTTCACCATGTTCTTGGCACGGCTGATGTCGGCATCTTCCGCGCAGGCCGCAACCGCTTGATCGACCAGCGTGTGCGCGGCATAGGCCGGTGAATCATCCGACAGCAGCGCTAGCGCGCAGCAACACAGTGCGTGCAAACGGGTAGGCGTTACCGGTTTGCTGGCCAGCAGCGCTACTAAAGCACGTGCGCAGCCCCAGCGCCGCATGCTGCGATAACTGATGTCTTGAACCGCGCCTCGTGCGGCTGGGCTGAGGCGCTGCTGCTCGAAGGTGGTGCCCAGCGCCGTTGGCAGTGCCTGACCTGCGTCGACCTGGGCGAGCACCTGTGCCGCGTGACGCAGCGTCAACGCGAGCGACTCAGACAAGCGCCATCTCGGCAATTATTCCGGTGTCCATGACTGGCTTCGCGCCGTCGCTTCTGCGCACCTACACGCCCCACATCACGACCTCATGCTCGCGATGCGCGGCCCGCAGCATTTCCAGCAGCGGATACGCGCGCGCGCCGAAGCTTACTGCTTCGCCCGGCCCAGTGACAGGGTCAATAACCACCTCATCATCCAACTGCGACGATGCGGGTTTGGAAAACTTTCGTGAAGCGATCTCCGACTCAATTCGCGCAATCGCTTGCTCGGTCTCGTCAGCCGTAATAACGCCACGCTCGGTATCTTTACCAAGCAAATCGAGGATGGGCTTGGCGTGGGTTGCGTACATCAGAATTTCTGCAGCGGCTTTGGATTTGAACGTGACCAGCATCAGGCAACCCTCCAACAATCAGCGCCTTGTGGACAAGGCAGTTAGCGATTTGTAAAGCGTAGCACGGGCGACATTGCTTGGGTAGTCAAATTCAAGGCTTGTTCAAGCCAATGCCGGGCGAATCAGTTGACCACTGCCGCAAAAATTGCCACAGCGTGAACACCTGCAACAGCACGTAGCAAGCAAACGCCATCCGCATGGCATGCGCATCGCGCCAACCCAGAGCAGCAAACCAGTCGACCAGCACGCCAATGCCCCACTGCAATGAGAAAGCACCAACGAACAGGGTCAGGTTGAAGGCACTGTTGGCACGGCCTACCAGAGCGGTGGGAAACGCCAAGCTGACATGGGTCTGGCCCAAGGTCGTGACCGTAATAACGATCGCGAATGGACACCACAGCCACCAGCTTTGCGCGGTCGGTAGCAGCACCATCAGCCCCTGTAGCAGGACCGACAGCGATAGCCCGATCGCGACTACCCGTAGCGCCGGCAAGCCGCTGCGCTGACCATAGGCTACGTACCGCGGCGCCCACCACGACAGTCCAAGATAAGCAATCAGCAGCGACAGATTGAATAAAAACAAAACATGCGAGGTTTGCTCGACCGTCATGCCGAGCACGGTCATCATCCATGGCCCGGCCCAAAGCGATTGCAGCGCCATGAATCCGCCCTGGTGTACCGCACCAAGCAAGGCCATGCGGCGGAAGTACGGGTCTGAAAAAATAGCGGCATAGCCAGGCTCAGCGCTGGCAGCGGCGCTGTCTGATGTCTTATCAAATGTGCTGGTAGGTGTCGCAGCAGATGTGCTGGTAGATGTGCCGCCAGACGTAACAGCAGCAGCGCCCGCCGCAGCGCTGCCGTTGGAGCGCCCCGCATTCGCCGTAGACATCGCTTGTTCAACATCACGCAACCGGCTAAACAGTACCCAGGCCGCCAGTAACAAGGCGCCTGCAACACCAAAAAACAGTTTTCGCCAGCCGATCAAGGGCATCAGCATCGCCACCGGCACCGTCGCCGACAATGCGCCGGTGGTACCGATCACCAGCATCCAGCTACCGAGTTGGCTTTGTCGCTCGGCGGGATACCAAACCCGAAAAGCCTTGAACGCCGCCATCAGGCAGCTGGATACGCCGACACCGATCAGCGCGCGACCGACCCACACCCCAAGCAAGGTCTCGCTGCAGGCAAAGATGGCGGCACCAAGCGCGCCGAACAGCAGCAGAGCGGATTCGGTGCGGCGTGGCCCATGACGGTCCAGCCACACGCCGATCGGCAGTTGCATCATGCCAAAGCCCATAAAGTAGGCCGCCGACAGCAAACCAAGGTCGGCATTGCTGAGATGCAGGTCGGCGCTGAGCGCGGGGGCGATGACGGCATTGATGGCGCGCATCGCATACGATAAAAAATACGCCAGCCCGAATACCAGCACGACGCGCGTTGCCGTTCGGCCCTGCAGGACAACCGGGGAAGGACTCATCGGCCGATGTTAACAGCGCGCACAGTGCGGACACGCTTGCGGACGAGCAGTACTGGCCGCCACCCTAAGCCACAGCGTGCAGCGCGCGACGGTACTGAACCGCCTCAGCCGCATGCGCGCTGCCGATGCGCTCGCTGCCCTCGAGGTCGGCGATGGTGTGCGCGACTTTGAGCACGCGGTGATAAGCCCGTGCCGACCAGTGCAGACGTTCAATAGTAGCGCGTAGCAGCGCCATCGCGGCAGGGTCGGGCTGGCAATGCAGATCAACTTCGGCGGAAGATAACTCAGCGTTGGTACTTTGCTGACGCGCCCATTGCCGTTCTCGAGCGATCGCAACGCGAGCGGCGATCGTCGCTGAGCACTCGCCCGTAGGCGCATCCAACATGTCGCCAGCGCTCATGGCGGGTACCGCTAGTTGCAGGTCTATCCTGTCGAGCAATGGTCCCGAAATTCTGCCTTGGTAGCGTGCGACCGCCTCGGGCGCGCATCGACAGGCGCGCTGCGGGTGGCCCAGATAGCCGCAGGGGCAAGGGTTCATTGCCGCCAGCAGCTGAAAGCGGCACGGAAAATCGGTTTGACGGGCCGCGCGTGAAATCGTCACCTGCCCTGCTTCCATCGGCTCGCGCAGCGCCTCAAGAACCTTGCGCTCGAACTCGGGCAATTCATCCAGAAACAGCACGCCGTGATGCGCCAGTGAGATCTCGCCTGGGCGCGGTACCGTGCCGCCACCGACCAGCGCCACGGATGAGGCGCTGTGATGAGGCGCCCGAAAAGGACGTCGCTGCCAGCGCGTGGCGCAAAACCCGCCAGCGATGGATTGCAGTGCGGCGCTCTCCAAAGCCTCAACCAATGCCATTGGCGGCAGAATTCCGGGCAGTCGCGCGGCCAGCATTGATTTGCCTGATCCGGGCGGCCCCACCATCAGTACGCTGTGCCCGCCGGCTGCGGCGATTACGATCGCACGTCGTGCTTGGGCTTGGCCACGCACGTCGGCGAAGTCGCTGGGGTCTTGCGCAGCGGCGACTACTGCCGCGGGCACCGCCGCCAGGCACGCCGAGCCATCGGTGGTGTTGAAATGCTCGAACACCTGCAGCAGCGAGTCGGCAGGAAGTATGCGCGCGCCGGGAACGAGCGCAGCCTCCGAAATATTGTCACGCGGCAGCACAAATGCGCGCTGACGTTGGCTGCCAGCGCTCTGCACCGCCACGCTCATGGCCAGCGCCGCGCGGATCGGTCGCAGCTCGCCGGACAGCGACAATTTACCGGCGAATTCGTAGTCATCGAGTTGGGCAGCAGGTAGCTGAGCGCTCGCGGCGAGTATCCCGAGCGCGATCGGTAAGTCGTAGCGGGCAGATTCTTTCGGTAGGTCCGCCGACGCGAGATTGACCGTGATGTGGCCAGGCGGGAATTCGAAGCCCGAGTTGCGGATCGCTGCCCTCACCCGGTCGCGCGACTCGCGCGCCTCGGTATCGGCCAGCCCGATAATGGTGAACGTCGGAAGCCCGCTGGCCACATGGACCTCGACCGTGACCTCGAGCGCGCGCATACCCGCCAGTGCGCGACTGCGCAGAACAGCCAGTGGCATGCGAACCTCAGTCCTTGCGGCCTGTTTCCAGCTCGGCGACCCGCTTTTCCAGCACCTCGAGTTTTGCGCGGGTGCGCGCCAACACCTCCGCCTGCAACTCGAATTCTTCGCGCGTCAGCAGATCAAGTTTGGCAAAGCCTTGCTGCAGCATGGCGCGCAGGTTGGCCTCAAGATCTTTGGTGGGCGAGTGCTGCAGCACCTCGCGGATCCGATGTTGCAATTCGTCAAGAAAACTCGGGCCTTGGCTCATGACTAGTTTAGGATGCATGCACCATTTTGAAGCGGTCGCCCTGTTGCGGTGCGGTTTTAGGTGGGTAGACGTGGAATCCGGGTGCGAATGCTAAAGCAATTGGCAAAATTGGCAAGCATTTCCCGCGATCCATGTTGGCACACGTCCTGCTAGGTGGTCACAGCATGCACGGTCACCGTGACGCAGGTTTTTATTCTGATCCAAAGACAAAGGAAATCCAATGAAAAAATTAATTCTCGCCAGCGCTGTTGCTTCTGTTTTTGTGGCACAGGTTGCTCATGCGGCTGATGAAGCAGCCGCAGCACCAGAACATGTGGTTGCTTACAACGTGGGCATCGCGACCGACTATGTATTCCGTGGTATCTCGCAGTCGCGCAACAAGCCTGCGGTAAGTGCCGGCGTTGATTACAGCCACACCCCAACCGGTCTTTATCTCGGTACTTTTGCCTCGACGATTAGCTGGGTCGCTGACAGCTACGCAGACTCAGTGACCACCGCCGGTCGTGGCACCACCCCTTTCGAGTTGGATTTTTACGGCGGCATTAAGGGTGATATGGCCGCCGGCCTGAATTACGACGTCGGCGCGATCTACTACATGTACCCGAACCACAAATTGGGCTCGACGCCAAACGCGAACACGCTGGAAGTGTATGGAAAGATCGGCTTCGGCCCTGTCTACCTGAAGGGTAGCTACGCACTGGGCGACGCCGTTTATGTATCCGACAAAGCGGGTAGCTACTACATCGACCTTGGTGGTGATTTCCCGATCGCAGAGGGGCTGGTCGCGAATGCGCATTACGGCATGTGGCGCTTCCAAAACGGCGGAGCAGTGTCGACTGCAAGTGATTACAACTACAGCGACTGGAAACTTGGGATTACCAAGGATCTTGGTAATGGCTTGTCCGGCGCGCTCGCCGCCACCGGCACCAACGCCAATAAAGGCCTTTGGAACTTCAACAACACGGGCTACCTTGGTGGCAACAAAGTCTTTGCTGCCCTTACCAAAGCTTTCTGACCAACTGCAACGAGGATGAAATGAAGATCATCACTGCCATCATCAAGCCGTTCAAGCTCGATGAGGTGCGCGAAGCGCTCTCGACGATCGGTGTACAAGGTATCACCGTCACCGAGGTCAAGGGCTTCGGGCGCCAAAAAGGACACACCGAGCTGTATCGCGGCGCCGAGTACGTAGTCGACTTTCTGCCGAAGACAAAAATCGAGGCGGCAGTCGACGATGCGATTGTCGAGCGCGCGATTGAGGCGATCGAAAATGCTGCGCGTACCGGAAAAATTGGCGATGGCAAGATCTTCGTCTACGACCTGCAGCAAGCTGTCCGTATTCGTACGGGCGAAACCGGCAGAGAAGCACTCTAAGGGGGTATGCAAATGAAAAAGTGGTTGATTAACCTTGCGAGCGCCGGCTTGCTGCTGTTCGCGATTGGCGCAACGCCGATCGTATCCGCGGAGGACGCTGCGCCGGCTGCAGCAGCGCCGGCGGCCACCGCTCCGGCCGCTGCTGCGGCAACTGACGCAGCAGCAACAGCGGCAGATGCTGCGGAACCTGCAGCACCGGTGCCTAACAAGGGCGATACAGCATGGATGATGGTCGCCACCATCATCGTCATCATGATGTCCCTGCCGGGGTTGGCCTTATTTTACGGTGGCCTGGTGCGATCGAAAAACATGCTCTCGGTGTTGATGCAGGTAATGATGATTTTCTCGGTGATTATCGTGCTGTGGTTTATCTATGGCTACTCGCTTGCGTTCACCGAGGGCGGCGCATTCTTTGGTGGGCTGGACCGCCTGTTCATGAAGGGCATGACGCCAGACTCACCCGGCGCCACCTTCAGCAAAGGCGTGGTTATTCCGGAGATGGTGTTCGCCTGTTTCCAGGCAAGCTTCGCGGGAATTACGTGCGGTCTGATTGTCGGCTCTTTTGCTGAGCGTATAAAATTTTCAGCGGTAATGCTGTTCATAGTGCTCTGGTTCACTTTCTCGTACGCGCCGATCGCTCATATGGTGTGGTTCTGGCCTGGCCCGGACGCGATCACCGACGCCGCATCGCTTGAGAAAGCGACCGCGTCGGCGGGTTGGTTGTGGCAGAAAGGTGCGTTGGACTTCGCTGGCGGCACCGTGGTCCATATCAATGCGGCGATGGCGGGTTTGGTGGGTGCCTTCATGCTCGGCAAGCGCGTAGGTTTGGGGCGTGAGGCGATGGCGCCGCACTCTCTGACGCTGACCATGGTGGGCGCGTCGATGCTGTGGGTAGGCTGGTTTGGATTTAACGCAGGTTCTGCGCTTGAGGCTAACGGTTCGGCTGCCTTGGCATTCGCCAACACCCTGCTGGCAACAGCGGCAGCCGTCGTGTCCTGGAGTCTGGCCGAGTGGGTGCTCAAGGGTAAGCCCTCCATGCTGGGTGCCGCCTCGGGTGCTGTGGCGGGGCTGGTTGCCATCACCCCTGCAGCGGGTCTGGTGGGCCTGATGGGCGGTTTGGTGATCGGCCTTTTGGCAGGCGTTATCTGTCTGTGGGGCGTGAATGGCCTCAAGCGTCTGCTGGGTGCCGATGACTCGCTCGACGTGTTCGGTGTGCATGGTGTTGGCGGCATACTTGGCGCGTTGCTCACCGGTGTGTTCGCCGCGCCAAGCCTGGGCGGTGCTGGCATCTACGACTACGTCGCCAATGCGGTGTCGCCGGAGTATTCGATCGCGGGCCAAGTCTGGATCCAGCTGCAAGCGGTATTGACGACGATCATCTGGTCTGGCGTGGTGGCATTCATCGCCTACAAAGTGGTCGACATGATTGTTGGGTTGCGCGTCACCGAAGAGGAAGAGCGCGAAGGTCTGGATATTGCCAGCCACGGCGAATCCGCCTACCACGGCTAATCTCCCCGCAGTACGGGCTCGCATGAGCCCCTGTTAAGCGCCCTCGCAAGAGGGCGCTTTTTTATTCCGTTAAAATCTAGCCCCCGCGCACGCCGCGTCCCCCGAATTCACAAGGTTTTCCATGGTTCCCCATCTGGTTACGGCCCTCAATGGCCCGTTACTCGAACTCGAAAAAAAGATTCTTGATGCCACCCCTGCCATCGAGCGCTGGTTTCGGCTCGAGTGGCAAGAGCACACGCCGCCGTTCTACTGCTCAGTCGATATGCGCAATTCCGGTTTCAAGTTGGCGCCGGTAGATACCAATTTGTATCCCGGGGGCTTCAATAACATCGCGCAAGAGATGTTGCCGCTGGCCGTGCAGGCCGCGATGGCTGCCATCGAAAAGTACTGCCCCGACGCGCGAAACCTGCTGCTGATTCCGGAGCGTCATACGCGCAATACTTTCTATCTGCAGAACGTCGCGCGCCTGATCCAGATTTTTCGGCAGACCGGCTTGAATGTCCGTCTTGGCTCGTTGTCTGAGGAGATCAAGAGCCCCACCACGCTGGACTTGCCGGATGGCGGCACACTCACGCTGGAGCCATTGGTTCGGTCGGCAAACGGCCGGCGCCTGGGTCTAAAAAACTTCGACCCCTGCACCATTTTGCTGAACAATGATTTGTCAGCTGGAATTCCGTCGATCTTGGAAGGTTTGCATGAGCAAACCTTGTTGCCGCCGCTGCATGCCGGCTGGGCCATACGACGCAAGACCAATCACTTCGCGGCCTACGACGAAATTGCCAAGAAATTCGGCAAGTTGATCGATATTGATGCGTGGATGGTGAACCCGTACTTCGCAAAATGCGGCAGTGTGAACTTTCATGAGCGCACCGGCGAAGAATGTATCGCGCAAAACGTCGACGCGGTACTGACAAAAATTCGAAAAAAGTACAAAGAGTACGGTGTCAAAGAATCACCGTTCGTCATCGTCAAAGCGGATGCCGGCACCTACGGCATGGGCATCATGACCGTGCGCGATGCGTCTGAGGTGAAAGATCTGAACCGAAAGCAGCGCAACAAGATGGCGGTGGTGAAAGAAGGCCTGGAAGTAAGCGAAGTGATCGTTCAGGAAGGCGTGCATAGCTTTGAGCACATCAATGAATCAGTCGCCGAGCCGGTGGTCTACATGATCGACCGCTACGTGATCGGTGGCTTTTATCGCGTGCACGCCGAGCGTGGCGTCGACGAAAACCTGAATTCACCTGGCGCGCACTTTGTGCCGCTGGCGTTTGCCCAGCAACATTCGCTACCCGACCTCGGCGCCAAGCCCGGCACCGCCGCGCCGAATCGCTTCTACATGTACGGCGTTGTCGCGCGTCTGGCATTACTGGCGGCATCACTCGAAATCGAACGTACCGATCCTCATCCGGAGGAATATTGATCCCTGCACTCACCGTATGAAAATCGCTTTTGCCTGTGACCCGCTGTCCGGCTTCAATCTGAAAAAGGACTCGACCTACGCCATGATGCGCGAGGCATTCAAGCGTGGTCACGAGCTATACGCATTTCAGCACGCCGACATGATTATTCATGAGGAGCGCGTATCGGCCAAGGCTTCGCGTATCGCGTTAACGGGTGACACCGGTGCTTGGTATCGTGTCGAGCAGACTGAGCAGCAATTGCTCAGCCTGTTTGATGTCGTCGTCGAGCGCACTGACCCACCATTCAATATGGAATATGTCTACGCTACGCATCTGCTGGAGCTAGCCGAGACACAGGGTGCGCGTGTGTTTAACCGCCCGAAAGCGATTCGCGATCACAACGAAAAGCTGGCCATCACCGGATTCACCCAATTCACTGCACCCACGCTAGTGACGAGCAACGCATCGCATCTGCGCGCTTTTCATGCCGAGCATCGTGACGTTATTCTCAAGCCGCTCGATGGCATGGGTGGTATGGGCGTTTTTCGGGTGTGTGATGATGCAATGAATCTGGGCGCCATCATCGAGACCTTAACCGACAACGGTCACCGTACTATCATGGCGCAGCGCTACATTCCCGAGATCATCCACGGCGACAAACGCGTGCTGTTGATTGATGGCGCGGTGGTTCCTTATGGGCTGGCGCGCGTGCCGCAAGCGGGTGAGGTGCGCGGTAATTTGGCGGCCGGCGGCACCGGCATTGCAATGCCGTTATCTGACCGCGAGCGCGAGATCGCCGAGACCTTGGCGCCCATACTGCGGGCGCGTGGCTTGACGCTGGTAGGATTGGACATCATTGGTCACTACCTCACCGAGATTAATGTGACCAGCCCGACCTGTTTTCAAGAGATCATGCAACAGACAGCGTGCGATGTCGCTGCACTGTTTGTCGACGCGCTCGAGCGTGTCAATCACTGAGTATCTGCGGCATTGCGACTAACGACAAGCGTCACTGAACAGAAAAACTACGTAACATGGTCGGGATTTTGCTACTGACTCACGCGCCATTGGGACAAGCATTTATTGCTGCTGCCGGCCATATATTTCGCGCGGCGCCGGCACAGGTTGAAGCAATCGATGTGGTTGCCGATCAAAACCCTGACGAGGTGCGCGCTTTGGCACATGCAGCGATCGCGCGTATTAATGACGGTAGTGGCGTGCTGGTGATTACCGATGTGGTAGGCGGCACGCCTGCCAATTGCACCTTGCAGTTATGCACGCCGGGTGAGGTGGAGGTGATTGCAGGTATCAGTCTGCCGATGTTGCTGCGGGCGATAACCTATCGTCATGACACACTGGACGTCGTACTCGAAATGGCACTGGCTGGCGGGCAAAACGGCGCTTGTCGTGTCGATGGCCGCGTGAAACTGGCGCCCACTTAAACTATCCAAGCACGATAACCATGATCAGCAGAGACATAGAAATTATCAACAAACTCGGACTCCACGCACGCGCGTCGGCCAAGCTGACGCAACTAGCGGCCAAGTTTCAGAGTGAAGTCTGGATGACTCGTAACCAGCGGCGCGTGAATGCCAAGTCGATCATGGGTGTGATGATGCTGGCTGCCGGCAAAGGCACCCACGTCACCATCGAGACCGAAGGCCCGGACGAGCAGGTCTGCATGGACGCGTTGGTGCAACTGATCGAGGAACGTTTCGGCGAGAGCGAATAGGTACGCAATGGCTTCATTCACGCTGCACGGCATACCAGTCTCGCGAGGTATCGCGATTGGTCGGGCGCATCTGTTGCGGCCAGCGGCGCGTGATGTCAAGCATTACCTGGTGCCTGAGGAGCGGCTTGAGGCCGAGGTCCAACGACTGAGCAGCGCTATCGAGCGTGTCAATGAAGAGCTACGCACCTTGCGTCGAGAACTCCCCGTCGATGCCCCAGCTGAACTCGCCGCCTTCATCGATGTACATGCCTTGATTTTGTCTGACCCCATTGTGTCTGAAGAACCGCTGCGCATGATTCGCAGCCGGCATTACAACGCGGAGTGGGCGCTGCTGTCGCAAATTGATGCCTTATCGGCGCAATTCGATGAGATCGAAGACGCTTATCTGCGCGAGCGAAAAAACGATATCCGGCAAGTTGGCGAGCGTGTGCTCAAAGTCTTGACCGGATCAGCGCAGTCGTTCCCGACTGCGCCTCCTGTTTCGGCCGATCAGTACGTGCCGCAAATGATTATAGTTGCGCATGACATATCGCCGGCCGACATGCTGCAGTTTCGTGACCGCACATTTGTCGGATTTGTGACTGACCTTGGCGGGCAAAACTCGCATACCGCTATCGTTGCGCGTAGCTTGGATATTCCGGCCGCAGTCGGCATGGCGAATGCGTCGCACCTGATCGATGACGATGACTGGGTCATCATTGATGGTGACGCAGGTACTGTCATCGTTGATCCTGCGCCCATCGTGTTGGAGCAGTACCGTGAGCTGCAGGCGCAGCTACTCCGTGAGCGCAAAAAGCTTGGCAAGCTGAAAAAAACGCCGGCGATCACCCGCGACGGCACCTTCATTCATCTGCTTGCCAATATCGAGCTGCCCGATGACTGCGCGAGCGCGCTTGATTCGGGTGCGGCTGGCGTAGGTTTATTCCGCTCCGAGTTTTTATTCATGGGTCATAGCGGCCAGGCCGCGCGCGCGCCCTCAGAGGATGAGCAATTCGAGTCGTATCGCAAAGCGGTGATCGCGATGAAGGGCCGGCCGGTAACGATTCGCACTCTGGACGTAGGTGCAGACAAACCATTTGATAAAGATGAGGAAACCGCGCTGAATCCAGCGCTTGGATTGCGTGCGATTCGTTATTGCTTGTCCGAGCCGCAGCTGTTTCTGACGCAACTGCGCGCTATCCTGCGCGCCTCGGCTTACGGCCCGATCAATTTGCTGATACCGATGCTGGCGCATGCGTTCGAGATTGATCAGACCTTGAGCATGATCGCCCAAGCCAAGCAGCAGCTACGCGATGGCAAGAAAAAATTTGATCAGGACATCAAGATCGGCGCAATGATCGAGATTCCGGCAGCAGCATTAACCCTGCCCTTGTTCATCAAGCGACTCGATTTTTTATCGATTGGCACCAATGATCTGATTCAGTACACGCTCGCTATCGACCGAGTGGATCATGAGGTTGCGCATCTCTACAACCCCTTGCATCCGGCCGTCTTGCAGTTATTGTCGATGACGATTTCTGCTGGCGCCAAAGCCGGCGTGCCGGTGGCAGTGTGCGGTGAAATTGCTGGAGATACCAAGTTGACCAGACTGCTGCTCGGAATGGGCCTGCGTGAATTTTCGATGCACCCGGCGCAGCTGCTGTCGGTGAAGCAGGAAATATTGAATAGCGATCTTGGCTTGCTCGAGCCAGCCGCGAAAAAAGTTCTAAAAGCTTATGAGCCAGCGGCGATTGCGGAGGCGATGGAGAAATTGAATAGCTTTTAGTTGGATAAAGTGAAGGTGTTGCCCCGACCCGCTTCCCAAGAAACAGGCAAGACGATAAGCATATTTTGAGCCCCAGCCCTCGTTAGACCTGCGGTCAACCAGGCGACTAAACTATTTGTAAACCCTGCCATCTCTGGCGCAACCGCCAACACCTTGGCGGTTGTTTGACGGGTAATGCGGCTTTCGCTATCCTTCGCCTATTGCGCCGATTTGACCTTAGCTTGCGGGCGCGCGGGAATTTCCCGGACAAATACGGCTAAAGCGAGCTCGAGTCGATACGAGTCTAGCCCGATAGCCAGTGCTCTCGGGCTTTTTTATTGACCGTTCAAATGAAATCCATAGGACCTGTCACACCACAATCCATGCACTTTAGCGAGCCGCTGCCGCTGCAGGGCGGCGCGTCGCTGGCGGATTACACACTGGTGTACGAGACCTACGGCACATTAAACGCTGATCGCTCAAATGCAGTGCTGGTTTGTCATGCCTTGAATGCCTCGCATCATGTGGCGGGTAGCTACGAAGGCAAACCCAAGAGCGAGGGCTGGTGGAACAACATGGTCGGGCCCGGCAAGGCGCTGGATACGGATCGCTTTTTCGTTATCGGGGTCAATAATCTCGGTTCGTGCTTTGGCTCGACCGGCCCCATGCACAACAACCCGGCCACCGGAAAACCTTATGGCGCAAGTTTTCCGGTGGTGACCGTTGAGGATTGGGTGCACGCGCAAGCGCGTCTGGCAGATCGTCTCGGTATTCAAAAATTTGCGGCTGTGATGGGTGGCTCACTCGGCGGCATGCAGGCACTGGCGTGGAGCATGCTCTACCCGAGTCGTATCGCGCACAGCTTGGTGATTGCGTCTACGCCCAAGCTATCAGCGCAAAACATTGCGTTCAATGACGTCGCTCGGCAGGCGATTTTGACAGATCCGGAGTATCACGATGGCGACTTTTACGCGCACGGGGTGGTGCCCAAGCGCGGGCTACGCGTCGCGCGCATGATTGGCCATATTACCTACCTGTCGGATGACGACATGGCAGAAAAATTCGGGCGCGACTTGCGCAACGCAGACTATCAATTCGGCTATGGCGTTGATTTTGAGATTGAGTCTTATCTGCGCTACCAAGGCGAAAAATTCTCCGAGTACTTTGATGCCAATACCTACCTGCTGATAACCAAAGTACTCGATTATTTCGATCCGGCGCGTGCGCATGACGGTAACCTCGACGCCGCATTGGCCAATACCGAAGCAGAGTTTTTAGTTGTTTCATTCACCACCGACTGGCGCTTCGCACCGGAACGTAGTCGCGAGATTGTGCAGGCCTTGGTGAATAATCAGCGTCGCGTTACCTACGCCGAAATTGATGCGCCACACGGACATGATGCGTTCTTGCTGGATGATGCGCGCTACATGGGGGTAGTGCGTGCGTATTACGACAAGGTGTGGCGGCAACTCGGCCAAGGCGCGGCGACCGTGCTGGGAGAGGCCGCATGATCATGCCGTCAATCAGCGGATTGCGTGCCGATCTGGCTTTAATTGCGCACTGGGTTGCGCCGCATGCGCGGGTGCTCGATTTGGGTTGTGGTGACGGTGAGATGCTGGCGTATCTGCAGCAAAAAAAACAATGTAACGGCTACGGCGTTGAAATCGACGATGACAAAATTCCTCGCTGCGTGGAGCGCGACGTGCATGTCATTCAGCAAAATATCGAAGAAGGTCTGGCGATGTTTGCCGACGATGCCTTTGATACAGTGCTTTGCTTGTCCGCGCTGCAGATGATGAAACATGTCGAGCCAGTGCTGCGCGATATTACGCGTGTCGGTCGCGAGGCGATTGTGTCGTTTCCCAATTTTGCGTATTGGCCGCATCGCCTATCTTTAATGCTGGGCCGTATGCCGGTCTCTGAGAGCTTGCCTTTCGAATGGTATGACACCCCGAATTTGCGCTGCGCCACCATTAGCGATTTTGAAGATCTGGCCCGAGAAGTCGGGTTAGAAGTGGTGGATTTTGTCGCGCTGAGCGAGGAAGGTAATCCGGTGAGTTTTCTGCCGCACTGGCGTGGCAGTCTCGCGGTGTTCCGTCTGCGTAAGCAATGATGCCTACCGCTAAAGCACTTAAGACCTCGAATAAATCATCAAAACATCGGATGCATTATTTGCTGAGATATTCAGTGCCAAACAATTTGCCTGGATTCTCGTTGAATTGTTTCGCTGTAATTAGGCGCGCAATCAGATGAATCATTCAAGCACCGGGCCGCAAGCTGCGCCCTTGAGCGGTTGGCATCGATACGCAAATCGCAAGATGGCAATCTGCGTCATGCTGGGTTTCAGCTCCGGTCTGCCGCTGTTCTTGCTCTACAACTTGTTAGCTGCCTGGCTAAAAGCAGAGCAAGTTGATCTCAAATCAATTGGCCTGTTTGCCTTAGTGGGCTTTCCGTATACGTGGAAATTCCTTTGGTCACCACTGATGGATCGTTTCAACATCCCACTCCTCGGGCGTCGTCGTGGTTGGATGTTGGTAACGCAGCTATCGCTGCTCGCTGCTATTACGAGCTTCGGTTTTTTCTCGCCGCAGATTGAGCTGAGCGCTATTGTTGTACTCGCGGGCGTGGTTGCGTTCTTGTCGGCCAGCCAGGATATTGTGGTGGATGCTTACCGCCGCGAGCTACTCACCGAGCATGAGCAAGGCTCGGGTACGGCGCTGTTTGTCAATGCCTACAAACTCTCCACGCTAATACCCGGATCGTTATCGCTGATTTTGTCTGACTTCATGAGCTGGCAAATGGTGTTTGGCATCACCGCCTTGTTCATGCTGCCTGGTGTTCTGACGACATTGCTTATCAGTGAGCCTGCAATTTACGGTACGCCGCCGCGTACCCTGCGCGAGGCGGTGGTTGAGCCATTCCGTGAATTCATCCAGCGCAGCGGTTGGTCGCACGCGCTGCTGATTCTGGCGTTTATTTTTCTGTACAAGCTCGGTGACTCAATGGCGACGGCGTTGGCCACACCGTTTTATATGGAGCTTGGTTATACCCGCACCCAAATCGGCTTGGTAGCCAAGAATGCAGGTCTTTGGGCCAGCTTGGCGGGCGGCATTCTCGGTGCTATATGGCTGGAAAAGACGGGCGTTAATCGAGGGCTCTGGATTTTTGGCGTACTGCAAGCAGTGGCGATTCTCGGCTTTGCGTTACTGGCGCAAGTAGGATTAGGCTCCGGGGCGGTCGCTGACCCTATTGCGCTTGCAGCCGAACCCAGCACTGTATTGCTTGGCATCGTGATTGGCTTGGAGGCATTTGCGGTCGGGCTCGGTACAGCCGCATTTACCGGTTACATCGCCACCACCACCGACCAGCGCTACACCGCCACGCAGTTTGCGCTATTCACCAGCTTGGCTGCGGTGCCGCGCACCTTCTTTAATGCACTCACCGGCTTCATGGTGGCGCAGACCGGTTGGTTTGTTTTTTTTCTGGTCTGCTTCGCCTTGGCAATACCGGGCATGCTACTACTGCCAAAGATAGCGCCGTGGACTGAAAGGTTGCGCGAAACATAAACCGCTGACATCCTCAATATCCATTGAAGGCGCTTTTTCAAGTTCGCGGATAAAGCAACACTGACATTGCTACTAGCGAGTTGAACTATGACGACCAGTCATACTCAATGACCAGTGGTGCGTGATCCGAAAAACGCTCTTCTTTATACACAGCCGCCGCCGTCGAACTTGATGCGATCTTTGGCGTCGCCACGTGATAGTCGATACGCCATCCGACATTATTCGCCCAAGCCTGACCGCGATTACTCCACCATGTATAGGCCTCGCCGGTGCTGTCTGGGTGAAGGTGTCTATACACATCGCACCAGCCCAGCTCATCAAACAGCTTGCTCATCCATGCGCGCTCTTCCGGCAAAAAGCCGGAGGTTTTTTGATTGCTCTTCCAATTTTTTAAATCGATTTCTTTATGCGCGATATTCCAGTCACCGCAGATCACGATTTCGCGTCCGGTCTTTTGCAAGTTTTCCAAATGCGGCAGGAATACATCCATGAAGCGAAACTTCGCCTGCTGCCGCTCATCACTCGACGAGCCAGAGGGGCTGTACAGAGAAATGACCGTTAGCGCATCGAAGTCGCACTGCACATATCGCCCCTCGGCGTCGAACTCGTCGTGACCAAAGCCGATGGTCACCGCGCTCGGTTTGATGCGGCTATACACGCCCGTGCCCGAATAGCCTTTTTTCTCTGCATAATGGAAATGACCATGAAATCCGTGCGGCGCCAAAAATTCAGGCGTCATATCGGCTTGCTGCGCTTTCAACTCTTGTACGCAGACAAAGTTTGCATTTTGCTTGGCCATCCAATCAAAAAAGTTTTTCTTGGCGGCTGAGCGTATACCGTTGAGGTTGGCGGAGATAATTTTCATTCTTTGTATGTATGTGCAGTGCTTATTTGTAAAAAGATTTTTGTCAGACCGCTGTGGTTCAGATATCTTTTCATAACATGGCTTTCGTTCGGATAGCTTTATATCGCCTAGCTTTGTATCGCCTAGCTTTATATCAAATACTTAACTTCGCGCAGTGGTAACAGCAGGCAAAGAATCGCATCGCGCTACAATGACCCACTGGATTCAACCGCTGTCTTTACTCAGGATTATTCATTCAGCTTCATTCATCGAGTGTCATTATGAGCCAGCTTCGTCAGCAGTTTATCGAGTTTTCCGTCAGCGCCGGTGTGCTTCGCTTTGGCGAGTTTGTGACCAAGGCGGGACGTCACTCACCCTATTTCTTTAACGCGGGCCTGTTCAATGATGGTGCGCGCCTGGGCAAGCTGGCTGAGTTCTATGCGCAGACGCTCATTGATTCGGGTGCAGGTTTCGATATGCTGTTTGGCCCGGCCTACAAGGGCATCACCCTGGCATCCGCCACCGCTGTGGCGCTGGCGGCCAAAGGACACAACGTGCCGTTCGCTTACAACCGCAAAGAAGCGAAAGACCATGGTGAAGGCGGCGCGATTGTGGGCGCCAAGCTTGAAGGTCGCGTGGTGATTATCGATGACGTGATCTCTGCAGGCACCTCGGTACGCGAGTCGGTGCAGCTGATCCGCGATCAGGGCGCGACGCCGTGCGCCGTGCTGATCGCGCTCGATCGCATGGAGAAAAGCGGCGCCGAGGGCGCGCTGTCGCAGCTGTCCGCAGTTCAGGAAGTCGAGCAAAGCTACGGCATGCCGGTCATCCCGATCGCGAATTTGAATGATTTATTTACCTATCTGTCAGGCCCCGGCGCAAGCGCAGAACTTGCGCAGTTCAAGCCGGCAGTGGCGGCTTATCGTGAGCGCTACGGCGTTGAGGGATGACTGATCGTGGTAGCGACCGTGTCAGACGCGCCCACTTTGGCTAAATGGCCGGCCGCAGCGAATTATGCATGCCAGATAATCGACCAAAGCCTTGGTTTTCGCGCTGCCTCATAGACTATTCATTCCGTTCTGTGGTCGATGCGTGATTCCGATAAAACCGGTCAAGCGCGCTGAGCTTGATCGACGTATTCGGCATTTCAAAGACATTGCCATCGCGGAGCGAATCCGCAGCTTCGCTAAGTACCTGTTCATGGGAGCGCCCGACAACGCTATAGTCCTCCGGCTGCAATGAAGAGGAAATCATGTATTGCATGGACGACAGGGGTTTGCACGATAAGCTGTTTTTCCCCGGGAAAAATTTTTGCGCGACTGCCCCGCTAAATCCGCGCAGAACCATCGACAAACCTTTGTGAGTTTTTTCAATGGTGCTGGTGGGATTTCTGAACATACCTTTGCTATGCATGTAATCGCCATCAGGGAAATCCACGCCGACGCAAATCAATAGATTATTGTACAGATCGTTATATTGCTTAAGGGTCAGGGGATCGGAAATAGCCAGTATGTCGTTCCCACCAGGTATTTGGAATTGCGCTGTTTTCGAAGCATAAACAACGTAGTGTTGCCCTCCAGTGTCGAGTCTGAGATGGTTGGCTCCGGCGTAAGTGGTCGTCAAAGATTTTATTCTGGCTTTATTTTCTGGTGCCCAGTAAAAGCCGTTTTTCCCAATCAGATTGATAAAAGTATTAAACTCTTTTTCGCTCAGGCCAAGAGACTTCTCCAGCTCGCGAAATTGGTCATTGATAAAACAGACTTCGCCATCAGCACCCTTGATTTTTTTTGTGTGACGCATGGCATAGGTCAAGGCTGAGCGGGTATCTTGGGTCAGAGACTGAGTGTTTTGAAGATATTTTTCCCAAAGAGGCTTGTTGGTTAGGGTAACCCGCTCCATCCTGAGAAATACTTTTTCACCACTCTCGGCCCGGCCTTCACCGATATATACACCTTCAGCAAGCATTTTAGGTTCGGTATTAATTGCTGTCGCGGTATTAGGCCCTGCCGCGCTACGCACTTGCAGTGAGGGCTCGGTATACGATGGGGTGGCGAATCCGACGGAATCAGATATGGGCAGTGGGTTGTCTTTCCTCTCGCTGTGCCTGATTACGATCGATTCGCCTGCTTTATCCGATGCGGTGTTTTCGCTGTTTTGCTTTAACGATACCGTTTGCGTGGGGGCGGGCACAGAGGAAGGGGCGGCGGCAGGTGTTCCTGATATGGGCTGCATGAGAGGTCCATGAATAACATCGAGACAGCCCTGTTGTTACCGCGTGAATTATGGTGTTCCGCACCGGGTATGCCATTGGTACATCGTGTAGCACTCTAGCTGAAAATGCATCGCAATTCGCCATCAGCGAGAAGACGATTTCACCTAGACGTGATGGCCTGACTTGGCGTCGTACTTCAGCCCAACTTCTGCTTCAGTAGCTCAGTCAGCTGCGCAGGGTTCGCCTTGCCCTTGCTCGCCTTCATCGCCTGACCAATCAGCGCGTTGAAGGCTTTTTCTTTACCGGCCTTGTACTCTTCAACGGATTTTTCGTTAGCCGCCAATACCTCGTCGACGATCTTCTCAAGCGCGCCGGTATCAGAAATCTGCTTCAGGCCTTTGGATTCAATCAGCTCGTCAGCCAGTGTTGCAGACGACGATTTCGCTTCCCACATCGCGCTGAAAACTTCCTTCGCAATTTTGTTCGAGATGGTGCCATCAGCAAGTCGCTTTAACAGCAGCGATAGCTGTTCAGCACTGACGGGTGAAGCAGCAATATCAATACCTTCGCGGTTGAGGGTGGACGATACATCCCCCATCAACCAGTTCGCAGCGGGCTTTGCCTGTTCCCTGCCAGCCACAGCGACGACGGCTTCGAAATAGGCTGCCATCGCTTTTGATTGCGTCAGCACCATAGCGTCATACTCGGGCAGCTGATAATCCTTCACGAAACGCTCGCGCATCGCGCCGGGTAGTTCCGGTAACGAGGCCTTGACGCGGTCTATCCATTCTTGCGCGATCATCAGCGGCGGCAAATCCGGATCAGGGAAGTAGCGATAGTCCATCGCATCTTCCTTGCTGCGCATTGAGCGGGTCTCTTTTTTGTCCGGATCGTATAGCCGCGTTTCCTGCACCACGCTGCCGCCGTCTTCAATCAATTCGATTTGACGACGTACTTCGTAGTTAATGGCTTCCTCCAGAAAGCGGAACGAGTTCAAATTCTTTATTTCACAGCGGGTACCGTATTCTTTTTGTCCGGCCGGACGCACCGACACGTTCGCATCGCAGCGGAACGAGCCTTCTTGCATATTGCCGTCACAGACGCCGAGCCACACCACGAGTGAGTGAAGCGCCTTGGCATAGGCGACCGCTTCAGCCGCGCTACGCATGTCCGGCTCAGTGACTATCTCCAGCAAGGGCGTGCCGGCACGGTTGAGATCAATCCCGGTCATGCCGTGATAATCCTCGTGCAGCGACTTACCCGCATCTTCTTCCAAATGGGCACGGGTCAGGTGTACCGTTTTTACCTCTGACTGACCATCTTTCTCCAGCACGAAGCTGATGGTGCCGCCGTGTACCACCGGAATTTCATACTGGCTAATTTGATAGCCCTTCGGCAGATCGGGATAAAAATAATTTTTGCGCGCAAAAATCGATCGCGGCGCAATATGGGCGCCGATCGCCAGACCGAACTGAATCGCGCGCTCGACCGCTCCTTTGTTTAATACCGGGAGCACACCTGGCAACGCCAAATCAACCGGACAGGCTTGTGTATTCGGTGCTGCGCCAAACGCGGTCGGCGCGCCGCTAAAAATTTTTGATTCGGTGGTGAGTTGTGTGTGTGTCTCAAGACCGATCACGACTTCCCATTGCATGATCATTCATCCTTTCAGACAGCGGGACGGCGGGTGTGCCAGTCGGTGGCAAGCTGAAACTGGTGCGCTACATTCAGCAACTTCGCCTCATTAAAATAATTTCCGATCAATTGCAGCCCGACCGGGCGGTGCGCATTTTTTTCACCTTGACCGAACCCGCAGGGAATCGACATACCCGGCAAGCCCGCCAGGCTGGTTGATAACGTGTAGACATCAGCCAGATAGTTAGCGACCGGATCATTCACGCGCGCGCCCAAGTCCCAGGCCACGGTCGGTGCAACCGGACCCATGATCACATCGCACGACGCAAAAGCCTGCTGGAAGTCGTTGGCAATCAGACGACGAATTTTTTGGGCTTGCAAATAGTAGGCGTCGTAATAACCGTGCGACAGTACATACGCGCCGATCAGGATGCGCCTTTTTACCTCGTCACCAAAGCCCTCGGCGCGCGATTTGCGGTACATATCACTCAGGTCCGCGTAATCCTTCGCGCGATGCCCGTAGCGCACGCCATCAAAACGGCTCAGATTCGATGACGCCTCAGCGGGTGCAATCACGTAATACGCCGGTATCGACATCGCGGTTTTCGGTAGCGACACATCAACCAGCGTTGCACCAAGCTTTTCAAATTCTTTCAACGCGGCTTCGATTGCAGCACGCACATCCCCAGCAAGGCCATCACCAAAATATTCTTTGGGTAGTCCGATTTTCAAGCCCTTGAGTGAATCGCCTAAGTGACGCGTGAAATCTTCAGCATCACTCTCAATACAGGTAGCATCGCGCGGGTCGTAAGCGGTCATTGCGTTGAGCAACAGTGCGCAATCCTCAGCCGTCCACGCCATAGGTCCGCCCTGATCAAGCGATGAAGCGAAAGCGATCATGCCGTAGCGCGAGACACGGCCATAGGTGGGCTTGATACCGGTGATACCGCACAGCGCGGCGGGCTGACGAATCGAGCCGCCGGTGTCGGTGCCGGTCGCGGCGGGGGCCAACCCGCCCGCCACTGCGGCGGCGGATCCACCCGATGAACCACCGGGCACCGCGGATCTGTCCCAAGGATTTTTCACCGGCCCGAAGAATGAATTTTCATTCGATGAGCCCATGGCAAATTCATCACAGTTCAATTTTCCTAGCGTGACCATACCTGCCGTGCGGAACTGTTCCACCACACTCGCATCAAATGGGCTGTTGTAGCCGGAAAGCATCTTCGAGCCGGCGGTGGAGGGCGAGCCGCAGGTGACGAAAATATCTTTGTGCGCGATAGGCAAGCCGATCAATTCGCCTGCGTCACCGTTGGCGAGACGAGCATCTGCTTGTTTCGCCTGCGCCAAAGTCTGCTCAGGGTTCACGCTGATGAATGCATTCAGGTCGCTGCTGGTGATGCGGTCGAGGTAAGACTGCGCCAGTTCGGTGGCGGAGAGTTGTTTGCTTTTCAGCAGCGCTGACAATTGTTTAAGTGTTTGCATGCGTGTTTCTTGATCGCGAGGTTCGCCTGGCAGAGGGCTGTGTGTGCGTCGAGCAGCTTGAATGGAGGGGGCTTACTCGATCACTTTGGGTACGAGATACAAGCCGTCTTGCACGCTGGGAGCGGGTTGCTGGTAATCGTCTCGGCGATTGGGTTCGGTGACCCGATCATCGCGTAGTCGCATGGCCAGATCATCGCGCCACACGGCCACCGGGTGAGCAAGCGGCTCAATGCCGCTGGTATCGACCGCTTTCATTTGCTCGACCAGAGCGAAGATATCGTTCAGCTTGGTCAGCGTGTCGGCGGACTGCTGCGCCGACAGATCAAGTTGCGCAAGTTTCGCGAGTCTCGCGATGTCGGAAAGGGAGAGGGACATGGGATAGCGAGGCAGATTGCGGGTGAATAGGGTTCAAAAATGACAATTCGTGCGACTGGCGAGCGGCGCAAGGGCAGGGGCGAGATGCGGAAGTAGCGCAGTATCGATGGCTTGTGCGTTGCAATTTCGCCGATGGGCACTGGCGCGATCGGCGCATCAGTCGGCGTCTGTTTTCGCTAAAGAAAGCTGAGGAAATACGGGCGATTCCGGGTTTCTGGCAGCCAATTTCATACGGATTATAAGGTAGAATGGTAAGTTAAATAACGCACTCGGCAGCAATCGGGCCAAGACCCGACCGACATCGCTTTCGCCGGAAACGGCATGTTTCAGGCGCTTCTGGGATTCATATTCATGTTTTCATTCCTTCGTAGCTATTTTTCAAACGATCTCGCGATCGATCTCGGCACAGCTAACACGCTGATTTATGTGCGCGGTTTAGGCATCGTGTTGGACGAGCCTTCCGTAGTCGCCATTCGTCAGCAGGGCGGCCCGAACGCCAAGAAAAACATTCAAGCTGTCGGTAAAGAAGCCAAGCAGATGCTGGGCAAGGTACCTGGCAACATCGAAGCGATTCGGCCGATGAAAGACGGCGTGATCGCCGACTTCACCGTCACCGAGCAGATGCTGAAGCAGTTCATCCGCATGGTGCACGATACCAAGTTGTTCAAGCCTTCACCCCGCATCATCATTTGCGTTCCCTGCGGTTCGACCCAGGTTGAGCGTCGTGCGATCCGTGAATCTGCGCTGGGTGCTGGCGCATCTCAAGTATTCCTGATCGAAGAACCAATGGCGGCTGCGATCGGCGCCGGCTTGCCGGTATCCGAGGCGACCGGCTCGATGGTGGTGGATATCGGCGGTGGTACTACCGAGGTGGGTATTATTTCGCTCGGCGGTATGGTCTACAAAGGCTCGGTGCGTGTCGGCGGCGATAAGTTTGACGAGGCGATCGTCAACTACATCCGGCGCAACTACGGCATGCTGATCGGTGAGCAAACTGCCGAGACCATCAAGAAGCAAATCGGTTCGGCTTTCCCAGGCACGGAAGTGCGCGAGATGGAAGTCAAAGGCCGAAACCTGTCTGAGGGTATTCCGCGTTCATTCACGATCTCCAGCAACGAAGTACTGGAGGCACTGACCGATCCGCTGAACAGCATTGTGTCGGCAGTCAAGAATGCGCTCGAGCAAACGCCGCCTGAACTGGGCGCAGATATTGCTGAAAAAGGCATGATGCTGACCGGCGGCGGAGCGCTGCTGCGCGATCTCGATCGGCTGCTGATGGAAGAAACGGGCTTGCCAGTACTGGTGGCCGAAGACCCGCTCACTTGCGTGGTGCGTGGCTCCGGTATGGCGCTTGAGCGCATGGATAAGCTCGGCTCCTTGTTCTCCTACGAATAAGTGAAGGGCCGCGCCAGAGTGAGTATGCAGCGGCCCCCATCAGTTACCGAGTCAGCCTCGGCGCCGTCGTGTCGGTTGGGCGCTGATTTTCTCGTCATGTGCATTTGATGGAATACAGTCCACCGCCACTGTTCAAGCAAGGTGCCTCAGCGCGCGCCAAGATGCTGCTATTCGCACTGATTGCGGTCGGTTTGTTGATGGCCGATTCGCGCTTCAAAGCGCTCGCTGCAATCCGTCAGGCAGTCGGCGTCGCTTTGTACCCGGTGCAGGTAGTGGCCATGTTACCGCGCGATGTATTCTTCGCCACCACCGATTACTTTGCTTCACTCGCCTCGTTAAAAGACGAAAACCGTCAGATGCGCGAGCAGCAGGTGTTGAACGCGCAGCTGTTGCAGCAGAGCCGTCAGCTTCAGGCCGAGAACGCTTACTTGCGCAAACTGCTCGACGCTTCCGAGCGCACTCAGCTCAAGACCGTCATGAGCGAGATCTTGTACGACGCCCGTGACCCATTCTCGCGCAAGGTCATCATTGATCGCGGTGACTCACACGGTATCAAGCCGGGACATCCTGTGATCGATGATCTTGGTGTGGTGGGGCAGGTGACTCGGGTGTTTCCATTTACATCCGAAATTACGCTACTCACCGACAAAGAGCACGCGATACCAGTGCAAGTCTTGCGCAGTGGCGTGCGTAGTGTCGCTTATGGTCGCGGTCAAACCGGTGAATTAGAGCTTCGCTTCATGGCATCGAATGCTGACATCCAGCCGGGCGACGTGCTGACCACCTCGGGCATTGATGGTGTCTACCCGGCCGGGCTGGCGGTGGCAACCGTCATGGCAGTGGACACAAAAACGCCCGATGCTTTCGCGCGCATCTTGTGTCAACCGGCAGCGGGCGTGTCCCGGCACCGGCAATTGTTGGTGCTGTTAGGTGATCCGGCGGCGATGCCACCGCCACCCCCGCCAGAGAATAGCAACTCGGATAGGCCGCGCCGCGCACGCAGGGAGGGTGCTGACTGATGATGGATCGCCAGAACATTCTGTTGCCCGTGAGCCCGGGGTTCATTGCGTTTAGCTTGCTGGCTGCATTTTTTCTAAACCTGTTCCCTTGGGGCGGTTGGAGCTGGGTACCTGATTTCGTTGCGCTGACGTTGGTGTTCTGGA
>VGHX01000011.1 GCA_016868055.1 Betaproteobacteria bacterium | reverse complement strand
TGGCTGAGGTGTGTATAGGTCATGTGCTTCTTCGACTGGCCGGTCAAAAGGCTTTGATACTAATGCACCTCAGCCATCCAACCCATTAATCAAAGTTGCACTTCGTCCTTGAATTCACCTTTCGACTTTCAGTTTGCTCTGGTGCCAGACGGGAAGTTCTGTTGTCGGACTTGAGTTACCTTTCGGGGAAGTATCGACTCCTTCGTTCATTCTCCGTCGCTTCGCTGGTCGCTCATCGTCCACGTCAATGAGACTTTCAGGCGCCGCAATGCTGGCTGGAGGCTGATGCAAGTCTTTTGGAGATTGAAACGATGGCAGTCTGAGCGCAAATGGCCCGTAGCTATTGGCCATTAGTGGTAGGAGCTGGAAAGGTGTTTGGGTCATTGCGCACATTGGTGCCAGAGGAGTCAGAGGAGTCAGAGGAGTCAGAGAAGTCAGAGGAGCCAGAGGAGCCAGAGGAGCCAGCGTGATTTGGTCGATAGGCTGATTGTGCGACGCCGGATAGCTTTTCAGCACGGGTTGGGATGACGGGTAGTGCTGAGCTGGAGAAATGATGCCGGTTGCGGGCGGCGACGGTAAGTCTATCGCAGAGAGTATTTGGCTCAAATCGACCGGCATGGGTTGCTTGGGCGGGTTGACCAGCTTCCCAGCAGCCAATAACCGTTTTGGGGTCGACATAGACGGTACTCTGGTGGACCCACTTTGCGTTTCTGATTGAGCATCCGGCGCTTTAGCTTCGCGCGAATTTATAACTGAATCAACGCTGTCCCTGGATAACGAACTGGCGCTGCGTTTTTTGCCTTGAGTTGGCGTTGTGTTTGGAGATGCGTTTGGCGAGTTGCTTTCCGTATCGTCGGTAACAGGTGTTGATTTTTGCGGTTGGTGGGGGTTTGTATGGCTGATACTCATTTGATGGCCTTTCTATTTGAAGATCATGTGAGCGAGTTATGTTTTGCTTGCCGGTGCTAAGTTCCCGGTCCTTTGTTCGGGTGAGATAAAATCTGTACACATAAAAAAGTATTCATAAAATATCCGCCCTTAAATCCTTGCGTGACTAACCTCATTACTGAACGTATCGATGCTTTCTGCCAGCAGCGGCGAGTGCAGGCCAGCTCGCTGATCGTCACCATCTTTGGTGACGCAGTGCTGCCGCGCGGTGGGCGCGTGTGGCTAGGTAGTTTGATTCGTCTGCTCGAGCCAATGCAGCTCAATGAGCGCTTGGTGCGTACATCGGTGTTTCGTTTGGCGAAGGATGGTTGGCTTAGTGCAGAGACCGTCGGTCGCCGCGCCAACTACGCGCTTACCCCCTGGGGCCGGCGTCGTTTCGAACAAGCCTCGAATCAAATTTATGCAGCTCGCGCGCCGACGTGGGATAGCCGTTGGCGCATGATTATGGTGGTAGGAGAGCTGAGTACAAAGCAACGCGAACAACTGCGCCGCACGTTGTTTTGGAAGGGTTTCGGCCTGATCGGCTCCAACTGCTTTATTCATCCTGGTACGCCTTTGGATGAAGCAATCGATGTGCTGTCTGCAGAAGGCTTGCAGAGCTTGCTACCGCGGCTCATGCCAATGACAGCCGAGGATTTCAAATCGACGCACGCCGCGTCTGACGCGGATCTGGTAGCACGTGCGTGGGATCTGACGGCGTTGAGTCAATCGTATGCCGAGTTCGTAGCGCTGTATTCACCACTGCTTGATCATGCGCGTGAGTATTCAGTCGCGAGTGACCAGCAAGCGTTTTTGCTGCGTATCCTGCTGATTCATGATTACCGCCGTCTGCTATTACGCGACCCCGAGTTGCCCGATGCGTTGCTGCCGAAAGATTGGTCGGGACGGCAGGCACGGGTGCTCTGCAAAGCGCTCTACAAACAGATCGAGGCAGCTTCAGAGCGATATCTGGATAAGACGCTGCAACTAGCGGATGGCGCTACGCTGGCGTGTGAGGCGGGGGCGGAGAGGTTTGTGTAGGCCTTTACTCGGCCCATGGGTCAAGCACCAGCAATTCAGGTACGACAAAATCTTTCAGGTTACGAGTCACCATGGTCAGCCCGTGCTGCAAGGCGGTTGCAGCGAGCAAGCTGTCGATAGCCGGTATCGGGCGCCCAACCTTCGCTAACAAGCGGCACCATCGGTCCGACACCGCGACATCTACTGGCAAAATGCGGCCGGCAAAATAGGCGGGCAAATCAATTGCCAGGCTCTCATCGGCGGCTCCAAATATGACTAGACTGGTCAGATTTTGGCTGAAAATGAGGATGCAAATCCAGTGGTTTGATAATTTAAAGACAACTTTCTTGCCCAAGAGCCGCGCTATGAATCTTGTTATTCACGAGGGCTGTTTTATGGGCATTGTTCAGCAGGCAATCATGCTCTGTACAAGGCCTCAGCGTCACCGCTCATCAAAACTCAGCCTGACGTTTTTCGTCAGCGCACGCGCCTGACAGCTCAGCACAAAACCCTGCGCCATCTCGTCGGCTTCCAGGGTGAAATTCTTATCCATCGACACCTCCCCCTCCAACAGCTTGGCGCGGCAGGTGCAGCACACGCCGCCTTTGCAGGCGTAGGGCAGATCCAGTCCGGCTTCAAGCGCCGCATCCAGCAGATGCTCATCGGCGCTGACCGCTATCTCATGCTGCTTGCCATCCAGCACAACGGTGAGTGCGATATCTTTGTTAGCGGGTGTTTGTTGGGCATGTTTATCCGTGTCGGCTTGCACTTTGGCGGCGACTGCGGGGCCGGAGGTGAAGCGTTCGGTATGAACCCGGTCGGCGGGTACGCCCGCTTCGATAAGCGCGGTTTCGGTGGCGGTGATCATCGCCTCTGGGCCGCAGATGAATACTTCGTCCATGCTCCTGACCGGCAGCAGCGCATTGATCATCGCGCGTACCTTATCGCCATCAATCCGACCTTGCAGCAGCTCTACCTCTTGCGCTTGCCGCGACAGTACGTGAATCAAAGTTAATCGATCCGGGTAGCGGTCTTTCAGATCTTGCAGTGCTTCGCTGAACATCACGCTACTCATCTTTCGGTTGCCGTACACCAGCGTGAACTTGCTATTGGTTTGCTCTTCCAGTGTCGACGCCGCGATCGATAAAATCGGCGTAATACCCGAACCCGCAGCAAAACCCACCCGATGAATCGCGCGAGACTTTTTGATGGTGAAGCGCCCATCCGGTGGCATCACTTCAATGCTGTCGCCAGCCTTCAGCTGCTGCGCTGCCCAATTCGAGAACACACCACCCTCTACCGGGCGTATGCCCACTTCAAGTTCGCCGTTGCGTTGTAGGCGACTACGTTCGCAGCTGATCGAGTAATTACGGCGAACATCCTGCCCGTTAATGTGTGCGCGCAGGGTCAAGAACTGCCCCGGTTCGAAACGAAATACCTCACGCTCTGATTCGGGGATCTCGAACGCAATCGCCACCGACCCAGCGGCTTCGGGCGAGACGCGTTTGACACGCAAAGGGTAGAAGCGATTAGTAGCCATAGATGGATGGAATCACGAAAATTTCACATTACACTGACAGCCTGCATTCGAATAACCACCATCAAAGAAGAACCCACATCACGAATCAATGAGCACCATCAATAGGGCTTGAAATAATCAAACGGCTCTTTGCAATCCAAACACCGATACAGCGCCTTGCACGCAGTCGACCCAAAGCGCGCGCTTTCAACGGTATTGACTGACGCGCATTGCGGGCAAGCGATGGACTCAGGTGAGGGCGGATTAGCGGTAAATCGCACGACATCAAGCTGAGTTTTCACGCTATGCGGCGGCGCGATACCGTAGTCCCTCAGCTTCTGCTTACCCTCGGCGCTCATCCAATCGGTGGTCCACACCGGCGAGAGCTGCGTCACCACCCGCGCATTGATCTGATGCTCAGATAAAACCGCGTGAATATCATCTTCAATCTGGCCCATCGCCGGACAGCCGCTATACGTCGGCGTGATCACGACTTCCAATTGTCCGTCGTCAGCCTCACGTACTTCACGCAGAATGCCCAGATCATGCAGCGTTAACACGGGAATCTCAGGGTCACATACGTTTTCAAGCAGTGCCCACACTGCAGCAACACGCGCTGCGACGGGGCCTTCAACAGCAGCAATTGTGTGTGGTGTGTTCAATTCGACGTACCGACTGTTTCACCACGTCGCATGTGGCAATGTTCGCGCGAGACTTTGCATCTCGGCCAGCAGATAGCCCAGATGCTCGGAATGAATCCCCAATTTACCCTCAGTCACATACCCTCCCGCTGCAGGGCGGTGCAGGGTAGCCTCGGCCAATGCACTATCAATGATGCTGTCCCAATCCGAACGCAGGCTCGACACATCTACACCAACGCCTGCATCAATAGCCGAGCGCTCTACGGCACTCTCTGTCCAAAACTCTTGCGTATACGCGAACAGATGATCCAGCGCGGCCTGCACTCGCTGATGCGATTCATCAGTGCCATCACCCAGCTTCACTAACCAATCACGGCTGTGCTGCAAGTGATAGCGGGCTTCTTTGGCAGATTTTTCTGCGATCGCTGCCAAGGTCGTATCGGATGACTTTTGCAGCGCTTGCCACAGTAGCGCCATCAGCGCGCTGTATAAAAAGTTACGAACAATCGTCGTCGCAAAATCGAGCTCGCCTTGCGCATAGCCCACCAAGGGGCCGTGATGCGGTAACTCCAGCAGCGTGTAATTACGAAACGCCGAACCGTCTCGCAAGTAGGCCAAGGTATCTTCCGTGGTATCGCCACCTCGTAATTGCGCCGCGTATTGGTACAGCAAGCGTGCCTGCCCTATCAAGTCGAGCGTAATGTTCGACATCGCAATATCTTCTTCCAGAATCGGACCGTGTCCGGTCCACTCTGCATTCCGCTGCCCGAGCACCAGCGCGTTGTCGGCCAGGTGCAATGTGTAATCGAGTATCACTGACATTACATATGCCCGACATCATCCGGGATGTCGTAAAAGGTGGGGTGGCGATAGATTTTGTCGGCGGCGGGTTCGAACAGCTCGCCTTTATCATCCGGGCTGCTGGCAACAATATCTGCCGAGCGCACCACCCAGATGCTCACGCCCTCTTGCCGACGCGTATACACATCGCGCGCCATTTGCAGTGCCTGCGGCGCGTCAGCAGCGTGCAAGCTACCGCAGTGTTTATGCTCCAGGCCTTGTTTGGAGCGCACAAACACCTCCCACAACGGCCATTCCTTTAACGCGCTGCTCATGCGGCTTCCTTCGCCTCACGCGCAGCGCGTTTTTGTGCGTAAGCCAGCGCGGCATCGCGCACCCATTGCCCATCACGGTCTGCTTTGACGCGCGTGGCAAGGCGCTCTTTATTGCATGGCCCATCACCATTCAACGTGCGCCAAAACTCATCCCAGTCAATCGCGCCGTAGTCGTAATGATCGCGTGCCTCGTTCCACTTCAAGTTGGGGTCGGGCAGGGTGACGCCGAGTACCTCGGCTTGCGGCACGGTGGCATCCACAAATTTCTGGCGCAGATCATCATTCGAGAAACGCTTGATACCGTAGCGCATACCGAGCGCACTGTTCGGGCTATCGGCATCGGGCGGACCAAACATCGCCAGGCAACGCCACCACCAGCGGTTCACTGCATCCTGCACCATCGCGCGCTGCTCTTCAGTGCTGCGCATCATCACCAGCAAAGATTCATAACCCTGCCGCTGATGAAACGACTCTTCTTTACACACCCGAATCATGGCGCGCGCATACGGCCCATATGAGCAACGACACAGCGGGATTTGATTCATGATCGCCGCGCCATCGACTAACCAGCCAATCACGCCCACATCCGCCCAGGTGAGGGTGGGGTAGTTAAAAATAGAGCTGTACTTGGCACGACCGGTATGCAGATCGTCGAGCATTTTGTCGCGCGATACGCCCAGTGTTTCAGCGGCGGAGTACAAGTACAAACCATGGCCACCCTCGTCTTGTACTTTGGCGATGAGGATTGCTTTGCGCTTCAGGCTAGGCGCGCGCGTGATCCAATTACCTTCGGGGAGCATGCCCACGATTTCACTGTGCGCGTGCTGGCTGATTTGGCGAATGAGTGTTTTACGGTAGGCCTCGGGCATCCAATCTTGCGGCTCAATGCGGCCATCATCAGCGATGCGCTGCTCAAACGCTGCGATTTTTTCTGCCTCCTCGGCGCTGATGACGGGTACTGGCTTGGGGCCTTTAACAGTATTTTTTGCAGACGCTTTGGCGGAGTCTTTGGCGGTATCGTTGGCGTTACCGTCGCTCACGCTAAATGATTGTGTATACATTGCTGCCTCCAAATTATTGAATCTTGCGCTCGTCAATCACGCGCTTGGCTTTACCGATTAATGTGCGTGGAATCGTGTCGACATCCAGTAAGGTAATTGCCGCGCTAATACCCACGCTGGTTTTAATACGCTGTGCGAGTGCTTGTGCGACTGCATCACGCTCGCTCGCAGTCGGCGTGCCCGCGTGGCGCTGCAACTCGCAACGGACTTCCAGGTTATCCAGCGGGCCTTGACGTGTGAGTACCAATTGATACGTACCACCGAGCCGTGTATCTCGCAGAATTTGCTCTTCAATCTGCGTGGGGAACACATTGACCCCGCGAATAATCAGCATGTCATCCGAGCGACCGGTGATCTTGCCAATGCGCCGGAATGACCGTGCAGTGGGCGGCAACAGCCTCGTCAAATCGCGTGTACGGAAACGAATCACCGGAAACGCTTCTTTGGTGAGCGAGGTGAACACCAGCTCACCCTCTTGGCCGTCTTCCAGTACGTCGCCGGTGACGGGGTCAACAATCTCCGGGTAGAAATGGTCTTCCCAAATCACCGGGCCGTCTTTGGTTTCAACGCACTCACTCGCTACGCCGGGGCCAATCACTTCGGTGAGCCCATAAATATCTACCGCATCAATACCGAGACGGCGCTCGATCTCGGCGCGCATACCTTCACCCCACGGCTCGGCACCGAAGATGCCGACACGCAGCGAGATATCTTCCGCTGCGATGCCGAGTCGTTCGAATTCTTCGGCAATCACCAGCGCATACGACGGCGTCACCATGATGCAGTCAGGCCGGAAATCAATAATCTGCTGCACTTGTTTTTCTGTTTGGCCGCCAGACATCGGCACGGCGCAGCAACCCGCTTGCTCAATGCCGTAATGCGCCCCCAGGCCGCCGGTAAACATGCCGTAGCCGTAGGCGTTATGCACCATGTCGCCTGCACGCACACCCGCTGCGCGCAGTGAACGCGCTAC
The DNA here is from genome assembly GCA_016868055.1 of Betaproteobacteria bacterium. GTDB lineage: Bacteria > Pseudomonadota > Gammaproteobacteria > Burkholderiales > Burkholderiaceae_D > Pernthalerella. The sequence goes on along the minus strand of VGHX01000011.1, from coordinate 44,284 downwards.
GACCTGGGCCCAATTTACCAAGTCTTGTTTGGTATAGCCCGCCACAACCGGCTTACCGGTGGTGCCGGATGAAGCATGCAAGCGCGCGAGTTGGTCGCGCGGTACAGCAAATAAACCAAACGGGTAGTGATCACGCAGATCGGTTTTGGTCATGAACGGAAACTTCGCCAGATCAGGCAAGGTTTTCATATCATCGGGATGCACGCCGGCTGCTAGGCATTTATCGCGGAATGCTTTGACGTTGTCATAGGTGTGACGCAGCGTCCATTGCAGTCGCTGCAACTGCAAAGCAGCGATCTCGTCGCGGCTGGCGCGTTCGATCGGCTCAAGCATGATCCGGCCCGCCAATCACATCACCACCAATACGATGGCTCTTACCCCGAAACAGCGCAATCAATTTACCTTCAGCTGTGCGCACTGTCACGTCATACACACCGGTGCGGCCACTGGCTGAACGTTCGATAGCTTCAGCGTGCAGGACTTCGCCTTCCTTCGCCGGCGCAATGAAATCCACATGACACGCCGACGCTACCGTGGTCTGGTTATAGCTATTACACGCGTACGCAAACGCAGTATCCGCCAATGTAAAAATCATGCCGCCATGGCAGATGTGATGACCATTCACCATGTCGCTGCGCACCGGCATGCTAAGCGTGGCGTGACCGGGAGCGATATGCTCAATACGCATCGCCAACGCTTGTGCCGTACGGTCCCGTTGCCACATCGCCTGCGCGGTGGCGCTAGCGAGCGCCTGCGGATCAGTTGGCACGGTAGCATCCGTCGTCGTCAACTTTGCATCACTCATGCAAACTCCCTCCGGCGTAGCAGGCTTGCTGAATCAATGGCGATATCCGGTAGCGGTCTTCGCCCGTGCTTATGCCCAGATTGCGCAGCACATCACGCACTGTGTGCACACCGATCTGCTCAGCCCACGCTAGCGGACCACGCGGGTAGTTCACACCCAGGCGCATCGCGGCATCCACATCCGCTGCCGAGCACACGCCTTGGTTGACCGCATCCGCCGCTTCATTGGCGAGCATGGTTACTGTACGCATCACCGCCAGACCGGGAATATCTTTAAAGAGCGACACTTGCAAGCCAGCGGCTTGCAGCAGTGCGATTGCATCATTCAATGTAGAAGCTGAGCATTGTTTCGCGCAACTGATGGCGATGCGCGTTGCGCTGCTGTAGTCCAGCGCAAGGTCAATCAGCACTGTGTTGGCAATACCGGATTCAGCAGCGCGCTGCGTTGCACTACGACCATCCGTCACAAACACCACCGCATCACCGACTGTGGCGAGTCGTTCATCAGATGCACTGGCGTTCGATGTAAAAGGCGTAGCCGCATTCGAGAGACGTTCAGCCAATGCCGTCGCGATCTCGGTTTTGCCATGAAGCGTAATAGTACTGGGCAGCGTTCGTGGCGCTTCAGTAGCAGCAGACAGCTTTACCGCACCCTCGCGGTAATCATAAAACCCGCGCCCGCTTTTACGACCAAGGAAACCACCTTCAAGCAGTTCTTGCTGAATCAGCGAAGGCGTGAAGCGCTTGTCATTAAAAAATGCATTCCATACCGAGCGGGTGACGGCGAAATTAACGTCATGACCAATCATGTCCATCAACTCGAACGGGCCCATCTTGAAGCCACCTGCCTCGCGCATCACCGCGTCGATAGTGGCAACGTCCGCAGCACCCTCTTGCAGCAAGCGCAGTACCTCGGCGTAGTAGGGGCGAGCAACGCGGTTCACAATAAAGCCCGGCGTTGAGCGCGCATGCACCGGGGTTTTGCCCCAGGCGTTGGCGGTTGCGAACAAGGTATCCGCCACCGATACATCGGTGCCGATACCACTCACAATCTCCACCAACGGCATCAAGGGTGCAGGATTAAAAAAATGCAGCCCCGCCAAACGTTCTGGGCGCTTGAGTACAGCGCCAATCGCAGTAATTGAAATGGATGATGTATTCGTCGCGAGAATGGCGTCGCTACCGACCACACCTTCCAGCGATACAAACAAGGCTTGTTTGGCGGCGAGGTCTTCCACAATTGCTTCAACAACCAGCGCTGCATCGGCCAAGTCGCTAACGCTACTCGCTACCGATAATCTGGCTGCTGCCGCTTGCGCCGCATCGGGCGAGAGTTTTCCTTTGTCAGCCAGTTTATTCAGTTGCGTTCGTATACCCTCAATCGCCGATACTGCTGCACCATCGCGCGCATCAACCAGCTTGACCGGGTGCCCAGCCACCGCAGCGATTTGCGCGATGCCACTGCCCATCGCACCGGCACCAATCACGGCGACGGTGCTATCGTTAGGAAGCGGCGCTGCACTCATTGCATTACACGTGATAACGCCGTTGCACGATCACGAAGCGGTTCGCTACGAACGCAGCATCCGCATACGACGCATTCGCCGCCGGGTTGCCACCGGTGCCATGGAAGTCCGAGAAGGCCGCTGACTGGTTTACAAACACACCACCGGTCAGGTTGATCGACAGCGCTACCTTGGCATTCAGTGTGGCGTGTGTCATCGCATCGATCACTTCAGTGCGAGTGGAGTACACGCCCACCGTTAACGCACCTTGCGTATTCACCAAATTCTCGGCGCGTTGAATGGATTCATGCGTATCCGCAGTCTTCACCACAAAGCTGATTGGCCCGAAGCATTCATGACCATACGCCGCCTCATCGCTGGCATCGCACGCCAGCAGCACGGGTGTATGCACGTTCGCATGCGGGAACTCGGGGTTGTCGAGTTTGTTGGAAGCCAGCACCACTTTACCCAGCTTGCCACTGTTTGCCTGTGCAATGCGCTGCAAAGTATCCGGCGAGCGAATCGCACCTAAAATCGCCAGTGCGACTTCAGGCTTGGCTAAAAAGTGACTGACCGCGTTGCCTAAGTCGGTGCAGAACTCGTCGTACGACTTGTGGCCTTCATCGGTATCAATACCGCCCGCTGGCACAAACAAGGCCTGCGAGGTGGTACACATCTGACCCGAGTACAACGAGAGCGTAAACGCCAAGTTACCCAGCATGCGCTTGTAGCTGTCGGTGGAATCAATCACGATGTTATTCACGCCCGCCAGCTCGGCATACACACGCGCTTGGCGGCAATGGTCGATCAGCCACTGACCAAACGTATTACCGCCGGTGAAATCAATCGACTTCACTGCTGGGTGCGTAACGAGATGTTGCGTCGCTTCGTGCTTATCCGTCACGCACAGCGTGACCAAATTGGGGTCGATACCGTTTTCCGCGAGCACGGCGCGCACGGTGCGCACGGTCATCGCCACTGGAAGAACCGCCACCTCGTGCGGCTTGATGATCACGGCATTGCCAGTCGCGAGCGCAGCGAACAAGCCGGGGTAGGTGTTCCAGGTGGGGAAGGTGCTGCAACCCACCACTACCGCCACACCACGACCAACGATCTCAAAATGCTTCTTCATCACCAGCGGCGGGTTCTTGCCCTGGGGTTTTTCCCAATGGGCCTCGCTCGGCACAAAACTCTGCTCGCGCCATGCGTGCGCTACGGCCTCAAGACCGCGATCTTGCGCATGCGGCGAACCGGCTTGAAACGCCATCATCCAGCCCTGGCCAGACGTCATCATCACGCCGTGCGCTAGCTCGAAGCTTTGCTTGTTAAGGCGATCAAGAATCTCAAGACAAATACCGGTGCGATCCTCGGGGCCGATTTTTTGCCAAGCCGGCATGGCCGCCTGTGCCGCTGCAATCAAGGCATCGGGATCGCACACCGGGTAAGACACGTTCAACGCGGCGCCGTAGGGCGAGGTTTCCTGCTCATACCAACCTTGCACAGCCGGTTGATCCAACTCGAAGCGCTTGCCGAGCAGCGCATCAAACGCGGCCTTGCCGGCGACGTCAGAACCCTCGCCATAGTTGCGCGGGCTGGGGTGCTCGCCATAGCGCGACCAGTACTCACGGGTGTGAATCGCTTGCAGAGCGCTGTCGAGTGTTGCGCGGTGTTTATCGAGCAGGGGGTGGGACATAAACGTCTCCCGGTGGGGTTGAATTAAAAACCAATCTAATCAAGCCGCTCGCGACGTTGTTAGCGCCTTGCTATCGACCGGATGAGATCGGTTCTTTGTTTGGACGCGATACTTTGTTCAAGAAAGTATACAAGATAATGTATCAAGAAGTCGGTTGCAGAAGATCGCGCTAGGGCAAAACACTGAACCTTAACGGCCCCGCAGCACAATAATCAAGGTCGCCCGGCTAAAAGCGCGCTGTAATTAATTATTTGAAAGGCAATAATGTGAATATCGCTGCCGAGCGATTAATCTGCGGCGTCTGGCAGGTTCACCACGCGCCAGCCCAGTACACCAGCGCCGGAAAACTCGCCACCCACGCCCACACAAACCGGTTCAATCCAAAAAATGCAAACACCAGACAGTGAAATACCAACGCGATAGCGCAATACGCGATCGCGACGCCCGGTCCCAAGAAAATCACCGGTACTGAGCATTCCCACAGAATAAATCCCCACGAGCTGGCGGTGGCGACAACTCGATTCCGCAAAACACTATCTGCTGCCAATGGCCCGTAGATGCCGCCGTCAAGAAAGTAGGGTAACGCGCTGCCATTGCGCCATTCTTTTGAAAACAATTTGATCGCGCCCGAGATGAAGTAAGACGTCATCGTTTGCAGGCAGACATAACCCAGGCCTGCTTGCCAGGCGAGCACGGGGCTGACTATCGATTGTCCCCAGTGCGCAATCATCAAGCCGGTGAGGGCGATGATGGTCATGAAATCGCTACCGCCATTGAAGGCGCCGCGCCAGCGGATCAGGATAGCGATGGTGCTGAAAAACAGCAGCGTCGCGCTGACGATGCTGCTACCTGCGTACAAACCTGCGGCGGCTGCCAAGCGTAGTAGTAGATGTATTCGATGTACTGAGTCGCTGTAGAGCCAATCAAATAGCTTGCGTACCGGTACCGAGGCATGGGCAAGGTCACCGCGTTGGGTAGTCCAGCTCCACAGTGCGTTCGGTTGCTGCACTGAGCGAAGTTTTAAAAATTCCAGCGTTTGAAATAGCAGACTCGTCGCCAGCAGACATTCGAAGCACCGTATGGCGAGATAGAGCGATGGCATTTCAGGCTTGCAGTACGGGCGACTCTAGAAACGCCATTGAGTCATCAGGAGTTTGTAACGGCGGTACCTGCAGCACCCGAAATTGCCAGCGGTGACCGTTTGACCCGGTCTCATCAACCACGCCACCCGCGCCACCCATGCCTTGTTGCTGCAGCAGGCTGCGCGCCAGCCGCATCACCATTTGATAGCTGACGAGCTCGGTGGCTGATGTGTTGTCGGGCAGCGTTTGAATATCAAACGCAAGGTGATCGACAAGGTTTTGGTTGGCGAGTAGCAGGTTGTTGTGCGGGTTGTAGAACAGATCGCGTGGTGACAATTTTGCGCGCGGCATGAACATCTGCCACTCGGTCCATTCGCCGTCTGGCGTTTGTATTCGCGTGAACAGCCGTGGTTGTGAACCAAAGCCATGGTAGAAGCGCCAGTTGGGGAAGAAGCTGCGGAGCAGGTACCACCATGGCCCTGATACCTCACGGCCACGCAGGACAATGCTGCCGAGTACGAAGGCAAAGTAGGCGGCGATGAGGGTAAGGGTGAGGGTCACGTTCTGATTCTAGCAGCGAGGTAATTGCCTATTTTTGGCACAGTTGCAACTGATAGCACAATTTGATAGCATCCGCATGTGAACACCAAACACCGTAAGACGCTCTTGGCGATTTTTGCTAAACCAACTTTGGCGTCAATTGTGTTCACTGACATCGAGGCGCTCATCAAGGCTCTTGGCGGTTCTGTATCGGAACGAGAGGGGTCCCGCGTAAAGATCGAGCTCCACGGTGAGCAGTGGCGCTGCCACCGGCCACACCCGGTTAAAGAAGCTAAGCGCTATCAGATGGAGGAAGCTCGCGAGCTATTGGAGCGAGCAGGAGTGAAGCCATGAACACAATGACCTACAAAGGCTATACCGCTCGCGTCGAGTATGACGAGCGTGACAACATCTTCGTTGGTCGGATCCTGGGAATTCGGTCCATCATCAGTTTCCAAGGTGAGACGGTTGGGGAATTGAGAGCCGAGTTTGAGCTCGCGGTGAGAGACTACTTGGCAGACTGCAAGGATCAAGGCATTCACCCGGAGAAGCCGGCATCTGGCAAATTACTGCTGCGTGTGCCCCCCGAAGTCCATGGACGCGCTTTGGTTGCTGCTCAGGCTGCAGGTAAGAGCCTGAATCAATGGGCGACTGAGGTTCTGGAACACGCGGTACATTCTGACTAATGTGAAAACATCTGTCAGTCGGTAGGCCTGGGTGCAAGAACCAGCCATCGGAATTTGAGCGGGTATCTGCGCTATCACCTGACAACTCGGTCGCAACATGCGATCAAGTTAAAACCACGAAGCCAAACACGCTTGCCTAAATCTCTCGACACCTCCGGCGGCCTGCGCTGGCACCTACGCGCACTCTGGCGCCGCAGCCAGTGGCGCGACACCACGCGGCATATTGCCGATTGGCTGGACACGACCCAACCGGCGTCGCATCATCTGCTGCTGATCGGCGGCAGCGCCGGCTGGATGATGTCTGGCCGCTGGCTGCAGCGCTTCTCTCGTATTGATCTGATTGATCTCGACCCCTACGCGCATCGGTTGTTCCGCTGGAACCATGGCCGGGCTCTACGCGAATCCGGCACCGAGTTGCATATCGCTGCATTCGACGCGCTGGAGAGTTTGGAGTCGCTGTTGAGACAGCACCCGGATGCCACGATTTTTTTCGATAACGTCTTGGGTCAGCATCTGTTTCGCGTGAGGCAGATTGAGCGCACTGAAGCTGATCTCGCGCGTATTACCGAGCAACTCAAGGGCCGTGACTGGGGCAGTGTGCATGATCTGTTCTCGGGCCCTACCGATCCGTTGAAGCTACCCGCTGTACCCATTACTCAATTTAACGCGGTGCGTGATGCAAACGGCTGGGTGTCAGAGGGCCTGAGCGGAACACCACTCCATGTTCGGATGCTGGCGCAGGTGGGTGGGATACCGGACTGGGTGGATCATCTCACCTCGGAGTTATTCCCCGTCGGTACCCCAAGCCGGCTGATAGCCTGGCCGTTTTTGCCAGAGTATGCGCATTGGTTACAAGCGGGGTGGGTGGCTGGCACGCGCCGCTAATGTTCTGTTTAGAAGTGTCGATATCCGAATATCGCTAGAATCGCGCCCATCAAGCGTCATGGATGGAGAAATGAGTTCATGAAACACCTCGCCTTGCCCCTGTTCATTGTTGTTTCGATCGCCGCGCCTGCGCTGGCTAAAGACCCGGCACCGGCGGCGCCTCCGCGTCCACCTTCGCCCGGCGCCAAGCACTCACCGCGTGCGCCCTTATGGAGCTATGAGGGGGATAACGGCCCCACCAAATGGGGTGAGGTTGATCCGAAGTTTCGGTTATGCCAAACCGGCAAGCGACAATCACCGATTGATATTGATACGCAAGTCGCTGAGCGCGGTGGCCTGAAGCCCATCATGTTCAACTACGCGCCGGGCCCGCTTACGCTGGTGAACGGCAACAACACGATTCAGGTGAACTTCACGACCAGCGGCGGTGCGCGTTTGGATGGCTTGGAGTACAAGCTGGTGCAGATGGTGTTTCACGCACCAAGCGAAGAAAAAATCGATGGTATTGCCACACCGATGTCAGCGCAGTTGATTCACCGCGCCGGAGACACCCGTACTGCCGTGGTAGCGATTCGTTTCAAGCTCGGTAAAGAGAACAAGGCACTGAAGCCGATCTTCGAGCGCTTGCCCAAAACAGATTCATTCAATGAGCAGATAGAGAGCTTTAACCCAGCCGAAATCCTGCCCGTCAATCCTGCTTACGTTACCTACATCGGCTCACTGACCACACCGCCATGTACGGAAGATGTGAAATGGTTTGTGATGCGGCAGACGGTCGAAGTCTCTTTTCGGCAGCTAGCGATGTTCAAGGAGCTGTACAAGTCGAATGCTCGTCCGGCTCAGCCGCTCAATGGCAGGCGTGTGCAAGAGTACGTCGAAGAGCATTAGGCCGCCGTGCCAGTGAGAACGGCTTCGCGCCGTTTTCTAGAGCTTGTCCAGAGACTGATGTAGCCGCAGCAGCTTTTCTTTAAGGGCGGGGTCTGCATCGACCATCGGGCCAATGCTTGGCGCAACCCGGCTCGCGACATCGGCGCCTGCCGGCTTTTCAGCGGCGGCGGGCTTGGCGGGGCCGGGCACCAGCCATGCGGCAGTGAGCAGCAGCGTCAGGCACAACCAAAGTATCCACACTGTGCTGGCCGATACCGTACCCAGTTGCATCAGCTCGGGCAGCTCTGCGAGCCAACCAGCCCAATCCAGCCGCAACCACCACAGCACATTCTCTTGCGCCTTGCACGTCCAGATAAACGCCAACGCGAACAGCACCCAGTTGAGGGCGAGTAGTGCGGCAGGCAGGCGGATGCGCAGTTTCATGTGGCTCAGGATTTGAGCGCAACGGTCAGTTTTTGGCTCAGTTCCTCGGCAATCTGCATTCGCAGCTTGGAGGTTTCATGGATCTCTTGTTCGCTGCGGTAGGCGTTACTTACCAGTTCTGCAGCCAGACTGCGCACGCCCTCGATCTCGGTTTCCAGCGTGGCGATACGCTCTTGCAGGGTTTTTCTTTCCTGCAGCTTGCCGCTGATTAAACGGATAGCGGCATTGACTTGCGTCCAGGCTTGCAGCCGCGGGTCGCTGATTTTAAGGCTCTCGAAAACCTCCTGCATCGATTCGCCGATATCCACTAATGCGTCAGTGGGTATCGATTCAAGCGCGGAAGGGTCGGTAACCTCGGGCGCGGTGTCGCGTAGTTCGCGCACGTGCTCATTTAAGGAAATAACCTGGCCAGTGGCCTCGCTCCAACCGGCTTGAGGTTCAAAACGCATCATGGTAGGTTTTTCCGAGCGCTTCGCCATATGTGAGTTCCCGTATTAGAAAACCGTTAATGAAAAAAAGTTTGGTATTTCAGATAAGCTCACCTATACTCGTCGTTATATTATGGCAAATCTTCCCCTTTGGCAACTTTTTAGCCGGTGGAAGTCAAAAAAATCAACGGCTTGCGACAGAATCGAAGGAATACGATGAGCAAAGCACTCAAGATCCTTATTACCAGCCAAAAGGGGGGCGTCGGTAAAAGTACGGTATCGGCGAATTTGGCCGCATATTTTTCTTATATATCTGGCAAAAAAACCGCGTTAATTGACCTTGATCACCAGGCGACTGCCGGAAAATGGGTGAAAAAGGCCTACCCAATCGGGATTGATTGCCAGACCGTTGATTTACCCAATGCCAAAGGCTCGGGTATCGCGTTATTAAAGGCAAAAGAAGCGCTGCGTAAATCAAATGAGATCCGCGAGGTGGTGATTACCGACCTCACCTGGACCGATGTATTGCCGCCGGATTTTCTGTTTGAGTTTGATTTGGTACTGGTACCGAGCTCGTTATCTCGGGTCGAGCTTGATAGCACGCTGGAGTTTGTTAACCGGTTCTCGTTTGTGTTTAATTCGCGCCTGAAAAAGCCGCCGAAACTGGTTATCGTGCCGAGCCGCGTAGACAATCTTCAAACTTACGAAAGTATTTTCTCCAAGTCCTTCAATGCAGGGTTTTTCCTGTCACCACCGGTGATGCACAGCTCAAGCGCGCATGAGTTCTTCGGCACCGAGTATTTTGTGATGACCTCGAAAAAAGAGGTGCGTGAAAACTTCCTGGAGTTTGGTCGTTCGATCGAGCAACTCGGTGAAAGCGAAGCTGATCTGCGCTCGACCACCAAGCATGCGCCGCTTACGCAGAAGGTCAGCGGTTCGATTCTCGATCGCTTTCGTGCAGTGCGTAATTCGGATACCGAGATGGGTGTCCGCCTTGCTGCCAATGACGGCAAACGATTGGCGCCCACGACACGCGTCAAGTCGGTGATTCCATCTTTCCTGATTATGGGACGCGACTGATCGCAAAGCGTTTTTGCGATGATGCGTCGTGATCTAGCTGCTCCGTAACTCGGAGCAGTTTACTTTTTATCTGCGCCCTTTTTAGCGGCGCCTTTTTCGTCCGGCTTCGGCGGTGGTGGTGGCGTGCCATACAGCAGTATGGCTACTTCGCGGTTGGTCTCGGCAAATGACTCGAGTAGGCCATCAATCATCGCTGCAATCGTTGCAGAGTCTGCGCTGCCTAGCCATTGCTCCCGGTTGTTACGCATCACGATCAACTGCTCGGCCGAGCAATCCGGTGCTTTCTTTTTCAGCCACGCAATCGCCTTGGTGCGGCGCGTTTTTTCATCTGGATTGTTAATTGCAATCGCTCTGAATTCTGCCACCGCGCAGCCGGGTGGTTTGAGGGGCCCGGTCTTGACTGGCGGTGGTGGCGGCGGTTCTTCCTTACCTTTTTTGCCGGGCTTCGGAGCCGGTGCGGGCGCTGCTGCAGGGTCAGACTGCTCTGCCTGCGCCTTTGGCGGCTCTGACTTGGCATCTGCCTTCGGCGCATCGGCCTTCGGTCCATCCGCCTTCGGTGCAGCGGCCGCCGGGGTGGCCGGCGTCGTGGAATTCGGGGCGGCTGGGGCGGCGGTTTGTGCTTGGGCGCTGCCCAGCCAAAGCGAGATCAGCAAAAGCGTGAGTCTGGGCATGGTGGTCAGCAATTAGTTCTGTCCCGGCCCACCCTGAAACTGCACGGTGATGCTGATGCGGCGGTTGCGCGGATCAGCCGGATTATTCGGTATGTAGGGCGCGGTATCCGCCACACCTTCGATTTTGTCGAAGCGGCTCTCGGGAATACCGACGCCTTCCATAATCCGACGCGTGCTCTCGGCACGATCGCCTGACAAGGACCAGTTGCTCCGCACGCCATCGTCATAGGCAAGGCTATCGGTGTGCCCACGAATCGCAATCTTGTTGGGCATGCCAGCCACCGACTTGGCGACTTCGCGAATAAGTGTGAAGGCTTTGGGATCCATTCGCGCATTACCAAGCCCGAACATCGAGAAGTCGGCTTTATCAATCACCTCAATACGTAAGCCATCCTTCTCGCGAATGAATTTGACTTGGTCTTTGATTTTGTCGAGCTGGGGGTTTTGCTGCATTTTTTCTTTGACTTCTTTTTCCAGCTTGTCGAAGTTTTTCTTGTCGTTTTCTGCGGCAATACGCTGCTTCTCTGCTTCTGACAGCTCGTTCGGATTCATGTCATTCTTTTCATCCTTGGAGTCGCCGGCGCCGCTTTGCTTGCCGCCTTCCATGCGCGGTGTCTCGCGCTCGAACAGGCTGGTTTGCTGACCGGCGTAAGGCATACCGTCGGGGTCGGTAATCGAGTTACCACCCATAATGCCGCCTGTGCCTGCCAGTTTGCTGACACTGGCCATGCTGTGCGACATCGGCTTGAAGTAGTCAGCGATACTCTTGCGCTGGTCTTCGGTAGTCGCACCCAGCAACCACATTAACAAGAAGAACGCCATCATGGCGGTCATCATGTCGGCCAGCGCGATTTTCCAGGCACCACCATGCGCGCCGGCGTGACCGGCCTCGATCATCTTTTTCTTGACGACCGGTTCTAAGGGTACGGCTTCCGCCGGGGCGCCTTCTGCTGGTTTATCGGCTGGTTCAGCCATCTGAGATACCTGAGTAGATTACCCAATAAAGACCTATGTAAATCGACAGCAGCGCGTCGAAATCAAGTGCAATAGCGGCTCGCTGTGCTCTTTTATGCAAGATAATACCGGATATATTGCCCTACGGAACGTTTTGCAGGGCCCAATTCATGGTCGTTCACTTCTTTCCTCCGCCTTGATTTCTGCCATGTCATTACGCTTACCGAGGGCTGTTTTTTTTATGGGCTGGTTATCAACCTCCATGCTGGCCTCGTTATTGGCTACCGGATCAGCCTCTTTGTTGGCCTCTTTATTAGCCCCTTTATTGGTCACTTCGTTAGCCTCGTCAGCAATTGCCGCTGCAGCCGAGCCAGCGCCAGAAGCTGCGACCACAAGCACCCAAAAGTCACTGGTGACGGCGCGCAAATGGATGGTGTCTTCGGCCAATTCGCTGGCGAGTGAGGTAGGGCGTCAGGTGCTGCGCGACGGTGGCAGCGCAGTGGATGCAGCGATCGCCATGCAATTGGTGCTGGCGCTGGTCGAGCCGCAGTCGTCGGGCTTGGGTGGTGGTGCCTTTATCGTCAGCTATGACGCCAAGCGGCGCCGCATCAGCACAATCGACGGCCGAGAGACTGCACCCGCAGCAGTAACGCCGCAGCTGTTCATGAAAGATGGCAAGCCCTTGGGTTTTGCGGATGCAGTGAACAGCGGTCTTTCAGTCGGTGTGCCCGGTGTCTTGCGCGCGTTAGCGCTGGCGCATCAGCGGCAGGGGCGCTTGCCATGGTCGCGCCTACTACACCCTGCTATTCGTATAGCAGAAGAAGGATTCGCAGTATCACCGCGTCTGAATGCGCAAATTAAAGGTAATCAGCATCTCGCTGCGCAAGCTGCGGCGCGTGAGTATTTTTATCCGCAAGATCAACCCGCGCCCATTGGCTATGTGTTGAAGAATCCTGCGCTGGCTGAAGTGCTACGGCGTATCGCTGTTGAGGGTGTTGATGCGTTTTATCACGGTGATATCGCGCGCGACATGGTGCAAGCGGTGAGTGCGCACGCGCGGCCCGGTGCGCTGAGTACGCAAGACCTGGCTGAGTATCGTGCGATCGAGCGTGAGCCGGTGTGCAGCCGCTATCGGCAGTATCAACTCTGCGGTATGGGGCCGCCATCATCCGGGCCGATTGCCGTGATGCAGATGTTGGGCATGCTGCAGCAGCATGACATCGCGACCATGCAGCCGGGCTCGCGTGAGGCGGTGCATTACTTTGCCGAAGCGGGACGCTTGGCGTTTGCTGATCGTGAGCGGTATGTCGCTGACCCGGCTTTTATCAACGTGCCGGTTGCTGCCATGCTGGATAGTCGTTATCTGTTGTGGCGTGGCGCATTGATCGATGGACGGCAATCCATGGGTGTAGCGCAAGCGGGTGACCCGCTTGGACTACTGAAGCAGCGTGGTGAGAGCGGCGCGATGGATCAGCCATCGACCACGCATCTCGTCGCGATTGACGCGCAAGGTAATGCGGTAAGTATGACCAGCACGATTGAGTCCGAGTTTGGTAGCAAGATTTTTGTGCGTGGGTTTTTTCTGAATAATCAGCTGACGGATTTTTCTTTGTCGCCAACTGACGCGCGAGGACAACCGGTAGCGAATCGGGTTGAGCCACGTAAGCGGCCGCGTAGCTCGATGGCACCGATCATCGTGCTTGAAGATGATCAGCCTCATCTTCTTATTGGCTCACCCGGCGGTAGCTCTATTATTTTGTACGTGGCAAAGACACTGATCGGTGTGCTAGATTGGCAGCGCGATATTCAGCAAGCGATTACCTTGCCCAACATGGGCAGTCGTAATCGCGATACTGAGTTAGAGCAGGGCAGCGCTTTGGAAAGCCTGCAACAGGCCTTGCGCCAAAGCGGGCATCGCGTCAGTATCGCGCCTTCGCCCAGTGGTGTGCACGCAATCATGATAAAGCCCGATGGGTTGTTTGGCGGCGCTGATCCGCGGCGTGAGGGCATTGCCTTGGGTGACTGATATGCGGCTTGTACATTGGTGGGTGTTGTTGATGGCTATGCTCGCCAGCACGTTGGCATGTAGTGGTATTGCGCTGGCCGATACGCTACAAAAAATCAGCAGCACGGGCCGTGTCACATTTGGCTATCGCGAGTCATCGGTACCCTTCAGCTATCTCGCCGGACCACGTCAGCCGATAGGGTTTGGTGTAGACATCACCACGCATCTGATTCCTGCGTTGAAGCGCGCTACGGGGCGTCATGATCTTGAAGTGAACTGGCAGGCGCTTACTTCGCAAAACCGCATACCACTGATTACTAACGGCACTGTTGATGTGGAATGCGGCTCGACCAGTAATACCGCCGCGCGCGCAAAAACTGTAGCCTTCGCCATCAACTATTTTTATACCGGCCCCAGGCTCTTGGTGAAACAAGCCCCGGGCGTTAAAGACTTTGATGATCTGAAGGGCAAGGCCGTGGCGGTGACGACCGGCACCACCACCACGAAACTGCTGCGCAAGATGGATCTTGAGCGCAGCATGAATCTGCAGCTGCTGCCCGGTAAAGACCATGCCGATTCATTTCTGTTGGTTGATGCGGGCAGGGCAGTCGCGTTTGCGATGGATGACATTCTGCTCTACGGCCAGATTTTGAATGCCAAGCAGCCGGCGCAATGGCACGTGGTGGGTACACCGCCGCAGGTGGAGCCGTATGCCTGCATGCTGCGCAAAGACGATCCTGCCTTCAAGCAGGTGGTGGATGGTGTCATTACCGACTTAATGCGCTCGGGTGAGTTCGAGCGCATCTATGCCAAATGGTTTTTATCGCCGATACCACCGCGTGGCCGTAGTCTGAATTTACCGATGAGTGACGCACTGCGCGAAAACTTGCGCAAGCGTTCCGACCAACCAGCGAACTGAATACGAATGATGCTGAAGCTGAAGCTGAAGGAGCAGAATGCGTGAGCCTGGAATGGTCTATTTTTTGTCGCAGCACGACAGGCAATACGCAGCTGGCGGGTTGCCTTGGCCAGAACGGTGAGCTCAGCTACTTGCAGTGGTTGATCTCGGCATGGGGCTGGACTGCGACTGTGGCGCTGCTCGGCTTTTTGATTGCGCTGCTGCTTGGGCTACTGATTGGCACCTTGCGCACGTTGCCATCCACTTCATCTTCAAGCAGATGGTCGAGCCGATTGGCTGCTGCATGGGTCGAACTATTCCGCGATATTCCGCTACTGGTGCAGGTATTTCTCTGGTATCACGTCGCGCCATTTTTTCTGCCGGCACTGAAGAGTTTGCCCTCATGGTTGCTGGTATCGATTGCACTCGGCTTGTTTACCTCGGCGCGTATTGCCGAGCAAGTGAGAGCCGGCATACAAAGCCTGCCGCGTGGCCAGCGTGATGCTGCGCTTGCCCTGGGCATGCATGAGGCGCAAATTTATCGACGCGTGATTTTGCCGGTGGCGCTGCGCATCATGCTGCCAGCGCTCACCTCCGAGGCTATGAGCATTGTTAAAAATTCTTCGGTCGCGTTTGTGGTGGCGGTGGCCGAGCTGACGCAGTTCGCGATGCAGGCGCAGGAAGAAACTGCGCGTGGCATCGAGATTTATCTCGCGGTCACCGTCCTGTACGCGCTGACGGCGTTTGCAGTGAATCGCGTGTTGGCGTTCATTGAGTTGCGCGTGCGGGTGCCCGGTGTCGGCGCACTGGCAAGACAGGGGGCGTGAGTATGGCGCTGGACTTGTCTTTTTATAGCTGGGATCTGATAGGTCGTTATGTGCTGGGCGGCTTATGGTTCAGCATTCAGCTGACGGTCGTTGCGACGATTGGCGGCGTGCTGTTGGGTACAGTGCTCGCGCTGATGCGTATCTCCGGCAAACCCCTGCTGATGTGGCCTGCAGCTGTGTATGTCAACACCATGCGCTCGGTACCGCTGGTGATGGTGATTTTGTGGTTCTTCTTGCTGGTGCCGTTTGTCGTCGGTAGACCGATAGGCGCTGAGGTCTCTGCGATGATTACTTTCATCGCGTTCGAGGCAGCATTTTTTTGCGAGATTGTGCGCTCAGGTATTCAGGCGATCCCCCGTGGGCAGCTACAAGCCGGCACTGCGCTTGGGCTGAGCTATGCGCAGAGTATGCGGCGTGTAGTACTGCCGCAAGCGCTGAATAATATGTTGCCGGTGTTGTTGACGCAGGTGATTGTGCTGTTTCAGGATACGTCGCTGGTATATGCGATTGGTGCCTACGACTTACTGAAAGGGTTTGATGTCGCTGGCAAAATTCTAGGGCGCCCGATTGAGGCGTATATCGGCGCGGCGCTGGTGTATTTTGTGATTTGCTTAACGCTATCGCGAATCGCTGCGCGTTTGCTCACGAGACCAGCTGCACAGCCTCAAGCCGCATAAGTACAGGCCATGTAACCACACGCCATATAAACACAAGCCATGCAAGCACAAGCCACGCAAGCACAAGCGACACAAGTACAAGCGCCACCACCGAAAGCCGGGAGCTGACATGATCACGATGAAACACCTGTCTAAATGGTATGGCAGCTTCAAGGTGCTGGATGACTGCTCACTGCAGATCAACCAAGGCGAGGTAGTCGTAGTGTGCGGCCCTTCGGGCTCGGGCAAATCAACGCTGATTAAAACCATCAACGCGTTGGAAGCCTTCCAGCAAGGCGAGCTGACGGTGAATGGGGTTGCGCTTCATGATCCGCGTACCGATCTGCCGGCATTGCGATCAAAAGTGGGCATGGTGTTCCAGCACTTTGAGTTGTTTCCGCATTTGTCGGTCATGGAAAACCTCACGTTGGCGCAGGTGCAGGTGCTCGGTCGTTCCTTGTCTGATGCGCAGGCACGTGGCATGAAGCTGCTTGAGCGTGTCGGCCTTGCAGCACAGCGCGATAAACATCCATCGCAACTATCCGGCGGTCAGCAGCAACGGGTTGCGATTGCACGGGCTTTGGCGATGGATCCGGTGGTGATGCTGTTCGATGAACCGACCTCAGCGCTGGACCCTGAAATGGTCGGCGAGGTACTGGAGGTGATGGTGCAGCTAGCCAACGAGGGCATGACCATGATGTGCGTCACACACGAAATGGGATTCGCAAAGCGGGTGGCGAATCGTGTGATCTTCATGGATCAGGGGCGGATACTGGAAGATTGTGCCAGCAGCACGTTCTTTGATGACACGGCATCTCGAGTGCCGAGGGCGCAAGAGTTTCTGGCGAAGGTATTGGCGCATTAACAGCGTACCGCGTACTTAGATATTTACTGGACCCCGGTCCAGGGTGGGATCCAGAAAAGCTGTTTCATATTTCAATTTTCGTCCCTAATTCCACCACCCGATTGGGTGGAATTTTGAAGAAGTCAGAAGGCTTCGCCGCGTTCTGCATCATCCACGCAAACAATCGCTCACGCCACAGTGCCATGCCGGGCAGATTACTCGGCACGACAGTATCTCGCGCAAGGAAGAACGAGGTGTCCGAGAGTTCTAGCGTTAACCCGTGGTTGCGCTCGAGCAGCGCGAGCACATGGTTGATATCAGGGGTTTCTTTAAAACCATGCAGCGCACGAACCACGTAGCAATTGTTGCCGAGTTCGACAATACTAATCCGCTCTTCGTCGCGAACATAGGGGATATCCCAGATGGAAAGCTTGAGGAATACGACTCGCTCATGAAGTACACGGTTGTGCTTAAGGTTATGTAGCAGTGCCACCGGCACAAAATCAATATGCGCAGTAAGAAACACGGCAGTGCCCTCGACTCTATGCGGCGGGTGCGCGAGTAATGTCTCAACGAATTCCGGCAGGTGCACAGATTCCTGTGCCACGCGCTCGCGCAGCAGCCGGCGACCCTTATACCAAGTTGTCAGCAGTAAAAAGCAGATCGCGCCTAGTAGCATCGGGTACCAGCCACCATCTTTTACCTTGATCAGATTCGCTGTCCAAAAGGAAAAGTCCAAAACAAAAAATATGATAACCAGCAGTACGACGAGTATCGGTTTGATTTTCCATTCGTTGTACATCACCACGGCTAACAGAGAGGTGGTGATCAGCATCGTGGTGGTGACAGAGATACCATAGGCTGCTGCGAGATTGCCCGACTCACGGAATTGAATCACCGTGAAAATCACGAGCACCAGTAGCAACCAGTTCACCATCGGCATATAAATTTGCCCGCGCTCAGTTTCAGAGGTATGCAGAATCTGCATGCGGGGTAAAAAACCGAGCAGGATGCCCTGGTTCGCCAGCGAGAATGCGCCAGAGATAACCGCTTGCGAGGCGATGACGGTGGCGACGGTTGCCAAGCCGATCATGGGCCATAAGGCCCAGTCGGGTAGCATTCTGAAAAAAGGATTTTCGGCTGCAGATGGGTCACCTAGCATCAGCGCGCCTTGACCAAAATAATTGATCATCAGTGATGGCAGCGCAATCAGCAGCCATGCCAATCGCACCGGACGGCGACCGAAATGACCCATGTCGAGGTACAGCGCTTCGACCCCTGTCACAACCAGCACCACCGAGCCCATCACAATATACGCTTGCAGCGTATGCTCACCAATGAAAGCAACTGCATAAGCGGGGTTCACCGCATACAAAATAGCCGGATTCTGCATCACGCTGAGCGCACCAAATGCAGCCAAGGTAGAGAACCACACCAGCATGATGGGCCCAAACAAACGTCCTACCGCCGCAGTGCCGTAACGCTGGATCGTAAACAGCGCGATGATGATCACCAAGGTAATCGGAATGATGTACCGCTTCATGCCCGGGTTAACCACTTCCAGACCCTCCACAGCAGACAGGACCGAGATCGCCGGGGTAATCACCGATTCGCCGAGCAGCATGCACGCTCCTAATGCTCCCAGCATCAGCAGCAAGCGATACCGCAAGCGATCGCTTTTGGAAGAACGAAGCGCCAACGCCATGAGTGACAGAACACCGCCTTCGCCCTCGTTGTCGGCGCGCAGCACAAAGATCACATACTTGACCGTGACCACCATCAGCAGCGCCCAGAAAATCATCGACAAGATACCCAGCACGGCATCGGTCGAGTAAGGAATGCCATGCTCGGGGCTAAAGCATTCTTTGAGCGCGTACAGCGGGCTGGTACCAATATCGCCAAAAACTACGCCGACGGCTGCAAGCACCAGTACTGAGGTGGGCGCGTGATGGTAGTTGTCTTGTCCGGTGACCGATACCGGTCGCATTACCGACGATTGTGAAAACTCTGGATTGCTAATCGACACGCGGAGGTCCTTCGAATGTCACACAACAGGGTTGGGTTATCTGCCGCGCGATAACTCGCCGCGGCAAGGCAAATTGCTGCGCTCTCGATCGAAGCGCATCAGCTTGAACAAGGTGGTATTGCGAATGGTTTCCGCTGACGATAGCAGCGGCTCGTTGTTGCTCAGTGGCGCAATAATCCAGCTAACGTCATTGGCACACAGCAGTGCGGACAAATCGTCTGGCTTGATTAAAACGCGTTCCCCGGCCGCAGGGTCGAACTCGGCAGCATCCACCAGTTCACGCGGCCAGCTATCGGTCTGCTTGATGGCGGGATCATCCCAATTCAACACCACCGGTAATGGCGCGCGCAATTGCGCATACACCGGAAAATCAAATCGATACAGACCCATCGAGAGCACCTGATCCTGCGGCGACGCGGCGCTGCGGTAAGCCGCGGCCAGTGACTTCGATGAGTAAACATCCTCTCGCCCAAATAGCCAAACCAACGGGATAAGGCTGACCAGGCAGAGCAGCGCCAAACCGCGCGGTACCCAGTGCAGACGAGGCAGCGGCAGCATTCGCGTCACAACCACATCGGCGAGCAGCATTGCAATTGAGGGTATTGCAGGTAACACATAACCAATCAACTTGGAGGCGGGCAGCGAAAAGAAGCCAACCACCACCACCACCCACACCCATTGCAGTCGACGAAGCGCCTGTTGAGTTTCCGAGCCAGCGGTAAATTTGATCTGGCCTGGCAGCAGCAACGACCACGGAAGACAAAGTAGCGCAAGTACGACCGGGTAGAACCACCAAGGGTTCATATTGTTGAAGCCGGTTGCCGTGAACCGTTCGAAGTGCTGGTGAATGAAAAAATAATCAAAGAACTGCGTGAACTTCAACTGCATCAGCACAAACCACGGCGCGGCGATCACAACAAACAGGCCGATGCCGGGCCACCACAGCAGCTTGATTAGCCAAGACCAGCGGCGCTGCAGCGCGATCCATAGCAGCATCACGCCGGCCGGTAGCACCATACCAATCAGCCCTTTACTGAGCAGGCCAAGCGCGACACAGGTCCACGCCAGCAGCATGCTGCGTCGCCATGCTTGTGCATGATCAGCCGAGAGCATGGCATCGGCGGCGAACATCACGGCGCTGCTGATGAAGGCGGCAACCAACATGTCATGGTTGGCGAACTGCGACCCGAGGTAAAAGTAGGGAAGAGTGGCCAGAATCAGCAAATACCAGCGCGCCATCTGCGCGCTCTGCCAGCGGCTAAGCAGTCGCATGCCAGCAAACGCCATCAGCGCGGCGGCTAGCATCGACGCCATGCGCATCGCAAGGTCAACCGTGCCGAAGCACTTGATCGAGATCGCGGTTAGCCAATAAAACAGTGGCGGCTTATGAAAATACGGTAACCCATCGAGCGCGGGTGTGAGCCAGTCACCGGATCGCACCATCTCCCATGCCACGCCCACATAGCGCCCCTCGTCGGGCAGCGACAGCGGGCGGATCCAGGCGCCGAGCAGCACCCACACAAACAACAGCAGCGTGGCGAGCGCCGGACGCTCAAGCGCGCTGACGACCCGATAGGAAAAGCGATCAACCGCTGCAGCGGGCGCCAATGGTGTTTCAGGTTGGGATAGGGACATGAACAGGCAGGCGGTTTCAGCGGCACGCGGCACATCACGCCCCGTGCGAAAGCCGCGATTATAAACGTGCGGCCTCGAACAGGGCGCAGTTTCCAGAGCCTTTGCGGCTGACCTGCGCCGCAGCGCGATTGGCGAGCCGCATGGGATAATCCGGCAGCTTGTTTGATACCTTGGAATCCGAGTCAGAGTCTATGCGCCCACTCGATGGCATCACTGTTTTAACACTGGAGCACGCGATTGCAGCGCCATTCTGTACACGCCAACTTGCGGATCTGGGTGCGCGTGTTATCAAGGTCGAGCGCCCCGGCATGGGTGATTTTGCGCGCGACTATGACGGTCGCGTTAATGGGCTGGCCTCGCATTTCGTCTGGACCAATCGCTCGAAAGAGAGCATCACACTCGATATCAAGCAGCCCGCAGCACGCGAGGTGCTTGAGCAACTGCTGCTCGATGTCGATGTGCTGGTACAAAACCTTGCGCCCGGTGCAGCAGCGCGTTTGGGGCTCTCGTACGACGCACTATCGGCCAAGCATCCAAAGCTGATCGTGTGTGATATCTCAGGGTATGGTGTTGACGGGCCTTACCGTGACAAAAAAGCCTATGACTTGCTGATCCAGAGTGAGTCGGGTTTTCTGTCGGTCACGGGCACAGAAGACCAGCCTGCCAAAGCCGGTGTATCCATTGCCGATATTGCGGCCGGTATGTACGCCTACACCAATATTCTTGCGGCGCTGATTCAGCGTGGTCGCACCGGTCGGGGCTGCGCAATTGATATCTCGATGTTAGAGAGCATGGCGGAGTGGATGAGTTTCCCCATGTACTACGCCTACCAAGGCGCGCCAGCACCGTCGCGTGCAGGTGCTTCGCATGCCACGATTTATCCGTATGGGCCGTTCCCCGCAGGTGACGGCAAGATCGTGATGCTGGGTTTGCAGAATGAACGTGAATGGGTTCAGTTCTGCGAGAAGGTCATGCAACAACCAGCGCTGGCCAAAGATCCGCGCTTTACTTCGACTGTATTGCGTAGTGTGGCGCGGCAAGCGCTGTATGCGCTGATTTGTGAGGTGTTCAGCACGCTCACCGCCGAGCAAGTGATCGCACGACTTGATGAGGCGCAGATTGCGAATGCCATGCTGAATGATATGCAAGGCCTCTGGCAGCATGCGCAGCTACGCGCGCGTGAGCGCTGGGTGGAGGTGATGACACCCGCGGGTGCTGTGCCAGCGCTAAAGCCCCCCGGCTCAGACAGCGCATGGGCGCCGCGTATGGATCCGATCCCTGCGCTGGGCGAGCACACGCATGAAATTTTGCGTGGGCTCGGGTATGACGATGAGCAGATTGCCGCGCTCAAAATTGCTGGCGCGATTTGATTTCATGGTGCCCAACCCTGACGAGAGCGCCACCCCGGCCAGTGCCAACGCCTGCATAACAGACCACATCAAGCTGTCGTTGGTGTGGTCTTATCGATATCCAAGTCCAGCTCCTCTGCGATAGCGCGCCATTCCGTGTTGGTCTTTTGACCGGCATACAACTCAGTCAGCGCGATGTAACAAATCCAGCGCGCATCGACTTCAAAAAAATCTCTCAATGCGGCCCGAGTATCGCTGCGACCAAAGCCATCGGTACCGAGCGTGACATAGGGTGCCGGCACATAAGCACGCACACTTTCCGCAACCGTACGTACGTAATCCGACACCGCAACTACCGGCGCAGTTGAGTCGCCGAGCTGTTGGGTGATCCAAGGCTGAGTGTCGGATTGCTTCAAACGGCGCGCCCGCTGGCAAGCAATGCCATCGCGCGCCAGCTCAGAAAAACTGGTCACGCTCCAGACTTCCGCTTCAACGCCAAATTGCTCTCGCAGCAGCGTAGCCGCCGCAATAGTCTCTTTGAGTAATGGGCCGGCGCCGAGCAAACGTAGTTGCGGGGAATGAAGTTGAGCCCTTTGTACTTGCTGCAACAAGCTTTGTTCGAAGTTGCTGCTCGCGTCACTTTTTACATTATGCACATCGTGTGGTGCGTTGAGGTTGGTGCGGCATGGCAGCACCCGGTGCATGCCACGCAGAATGCCTTCACGCGACTCGGGCGGCATGCTTGGTTGCGCCTCGTTTTCATTGGTGACAGTGATGTAGTAAAAAACATCCTCTTGCTGCGTCAGCATGCGACGCATGCCGTCATCGACAATCACCGCGAGCTCATAGGCATAAGCAGGGTCGTAGGCAATACAGTTAGGAATGGTTACGGCGATCACATGGCTGCTACCGTCTTGGTGCTGCAAACCCTCACCACCTAATGTGGTGCGACCCGACGTGGCGCCGATCAGGAAGCCGCGCGCGCGCTGATCTGCCGCCGCCCAGATCAGATCGCCAATACGCTGGAAACCAAACATGGAGTAGTAGATATAAAACGGCAGCATCGGTAAACCGTGCACTGCGTAGCTGGTAGCTGCTGCGGTCCAGGAAGAAATCGCACCCGCTTCGGAGATGCCTTCCTCGAGAATTTGGCCGTCTTTGGCTTCGCGGTAATACAAAATCGATCCGATATCCTCGGGCTGGTACAACTGACCCTGCGCCGAGTAGATGCCGACCTGACGAAACAGATTCGCCATGCCGAAGGTGCGCGCTTCATCGGCCACAATCGGCACCACATGCTTGCCGAGCTGGGCGTCTTTTAACAAGCCACCCATCATCCGCACCAGTGCCATGGTGCTGGACATCTCTTTGTTCTCCGCCTCGAGCGCAAATGCGGCGTAGCTCTCGATCGAGGGCACGGGCAGATGTTGGCTGCTGCTGATGCGCTGAGGTACAAAGCCACCCAGCGCCGCGCGGCGCTGGTGAAGATGACGCATCTCGGCGCTATCTGCGGCGGGGCGGTAGAACTCCAGATGCTCGACCTGCGCATCGCTAAGGGGTAACTGAAAGCGATCACGAAACTCGATCAAATCGTCCAGCTCGAGTTTTTTCTGTTGATGCGTGGTCATCCGGCCCTGACCGGCTTTGCCCATGCCAAAGCCTTTTTTGGTCTGCGCGAGAATCACAACGGGCCGGCCGCGGTGCTGAGTCGCTGAATGGTAGGCGGCGTAGATTTTTTTCAGGTCATGACCACCGCGCTTCAAGCGATCGATCTCGTCATCAGTGAGTAAATCGCCCAGCGCTTTTAGCGTGGGTGACTGACCGAAGAAATGCTCGCGATTGAACGCGCCATCGTTCGCGGCGAATGTTTGCAATTGGCCATCCACCGTTCGGCTTAGCGCATCGGCCAATTCGCCCTGCGTATCACGCGCGAATAGCGGATCCCAGTCCGAGCCCCAAAGCAACTTGATGACGTGCCAGCCAGCACCGCCGAATAAGGTCTCTAACTCATCAACGATATGGCCATTGCCGCGCACCGGGCCATCAAGACGCTGCAGATTGCAATTAATGACGAACACCAGGTTGTCGAGTTTTTCTCGCGCAGCGAGCGAGAGCGCGGCGAGTGATTCAGGCTCATCCATCTCACCATCACCAAACACGCCCCATACTTTGCGCTCTTGGGTCGCCAATAAACCACGATGCTCGAGATAGCGCATGAAACGCGCCTGATAAATCGAGCTGATCGGGCCTATGCCCATTGAGCCGGTGGGAAATTGCCAAAACTCCGGCATTAACCAGGGGTGCGGATACGACGAGAGGCCTTGAACACCTGTTGACGCAGCGTTGATCTCTTGTCGATAGTGCGAAAGATTGTTCTCATCGAGCCTACCTTCAAGATAAGCACGCGCGTAAATGCCGGGTGCGGAGTGGGCCTGAAAATAGATCAGGTCGCCGGCAAAGTAATTAGTGCGCGCACGAAAGAAATGATTGAATCCCACCTCGAATAAATCCGCTGCCGAGGCATAGCTGGCGATGTGGCCGCCGAGCTCGCCATAGGCGCGATTAGCGCGTATCACCATTGCCAGTGCGTTCCAGCGCAGGATGCCGGCGAGCCGTTCTTCCATCGCAATCGCATCCGCACCGCCCGGGTAGGCAGGTTCATCTTGCGGCCGAATCGTATTGGTATAGGGCGTAATGCGCGCGTCGCGCCAGTGAAGGCCTGCAGCGCGCGCGGACGACGCTAGTTGCGATAACAAAAACCGGGCGCGCTCGGGGCCTGCGGTGGCGATGACTGAATTCAGCGCTTCAATCCATTCCGTGGTCTCTTGTGCGTCGGTATCGATCTGGCGAAGCAAGTGCTCGGGGGCGGTCATGTCCATAAGGTGAAGTCGCTGTCAGTCATTTTAAAAAATGTCGCTGGTCTTGCGAGTGATGCAGCCGTTAAGGCTATATAAGCCGTCGCTGAGGTCCTTCATTCCATGCCGCTGATCGGCGTGTGCATCTTTCGGCAGAGATTCTGCTTCTGACGGCTTGGCTTTCAGCAATGATGAAATCTTAATGGTTGGGGCGCAAAATGTGCTGCTAAAAATTCTCCGTAATCGAATAAAAACAGCATAAAATGCCGTTATAATTGCATTTTTAGGCATATAAATATGTCAAATATCGATACAACAGATCTTCGTATTCTCGGGCAGTTACAGCAAGATGCCAGCCTGACCAATGTCGAACTGGCCGGTAATGTGCAGCTATCGCCGTCGCCGACGCTGGCACGCGTCAAGCGCTTGGAGAACGAGGGGGTGATCTCGCGCTATGTCGCCTTGGTGGACCCGCTGGCGCTGGGGCTCAAGGTGAACGTGTTCGTTCGCGTGGCGCTCGAGAAGCAGGAGGCGCAAGCGCTTGAGCGTTTTGAGCGGGCGGTGAGTCATTTCGATGAAGTGATGGAGGTATACCTGATGACCGGTGATGAGGATTACTTGCTACGCATCGTAGTACCGGACCTGCAAGCCCTGGAGAAATTCATTCTCGAAAATCTCACACGCATTCCCGGCATCAAGAATATTAAATCCAGCTTTGCGCTGAAGCAGGTCAAATATAAAACCGCGCTGCCGTTGCCGGACGATGGGCGCTGATGATTGCAGTCGCTCAGACGCATGGGCAATAGCCGTTGTGAGCCGACAATGCTGTGACTACGCGCAGGATCAGAATGAATGCCTATCGTCTGCTCATTTATGCCATGCAGCCACACACCATGCAGCCAACTACCACGCAGCCACCTACCGCGCAGCCACCTACCGCGCAGCCACCTACCGCGCAGCCGCAACGGATACCGCCACCGTCCGCGCAGCCGGCACAGCGCTATGACCCGGATCATTTGCTAGCAACCCTGATCGAACGAATGAATCTGAAAAATGATGCCGCCTTGTCGCGCGCGCTGGAAGTATCTCCACCGGCGATTAGTAAAATTCGGCATCAAAAATTACCGGTCACAGCGTCGCTACTAATTCGCATGCATGAGGTGAGCGCGCTTTCAATTCAAGAGCTGCGACTGCTGATGGGGGATAGACGGCAAAAGTTTCGCATTAGCGATAAGCACTTCAAGCCAAAACTGATCAGCTGAATTGAAAGAGCTGAAGTTTCGATCCCAAAATCGTCATCCCGGCGCAGGCCGGGATCCAGGAATCTTGGTGCTGACATTGAGCAGTACTTGAATATCTTCAGGCGTGTTTAGATTAACGAATGCACCTTCATCATCAAACGGCACTTCAACGCAATTCAGACTGGCAAGCCAATCGTCGACCTTGCGCTGACCTTGATTGAGATACTGCTCAAGCGAGCTGCGCAAGTCAGACCTCAGCAGGAGAAACACCGGATGTCGTTGTTGTTGATTGCCATCGCCAGTCACTACGACAGCCGCATCGGCTTGATGCTCAGCTAACGCAGAGGACAAGCGCGATACCAAGTCGATGGGTAGCAGCGGTGAGTCGCAAGGCGCACTCAAAAGATACGGTGTGTCGATGACAAGCATCGCAGCGTGGATACCCGCTAGGGGCCCTGCGTAACCGCTGATACTGTCGCTACACACCGGCACGCCGAGACGTTCATAATCATCAAGATGACGGTTCGCGCTGATCAGCGCCTGACCCACTTGCGGCTGCAAGCGATGCAGCACTTGCTGCACCATGGGCTGGCCGTGTAAGAGCTGCAAACCTTTATCCACGCCACCCATGCGGCGTGCAAGGCCACCGGCGAGGATGACTGCGGTGATATCTGCGCTAGCGATGGTCAAGGGATTTCAAGCCGCTTGCTTGCGTGGTACTGCGCTGAATGCTTGCGATAGGGTCAGTATTTCGCCGGTATCAGTTGAATCATAACCAGCGAGTTGGTGCACCGCGTCGCGGAAGCTGGCCGAGCGCACCACATCAATCACCTGACGAATGCCCGGCTGATCAAGCGACTCTGCATTCACCGCTAAAAAATAGCGCTCGCGCGCCAGTGGAATAAAGTCGAGCTTGAATCGCTCAGCCGCGGTCTGCACACCAAAGCCAACATCCGCCATGCCACTCGCAATAAATGCGGCGACCGCAGAGTGCGTGAACTCGGTATTTTCAAAGCCGTTGATGGTCGCCGGATTGATCGCGAACTGAGACAGCATCAGCTCAAGCAGCATTCGCGTGCCTGAGCCCACTTGACGATTCACAAAGCGCACATCAGCGCGCGACAGGTCAGACAAATCTTGAATGCCGAGAGGATTACCCGGATTCACGAACAAACCCTGCGTTCGATACGCAAGATGAATCAGCCGATGCGTGCGCGCATCCAGCCACTTGCCAAAGCGTTCGGCCGACGGCGCTTCGAACTCGCCGGTCGGTACATGAAATCCCGCTAGATCA
This sequence comes from Betaproteobacteria bacterium, assembly GCA_016868055.1. GTDB lineage: Bacteria > Pseudomonadota > Gammaproteobacteria > Burkholderiales > Burkholderiaceae_D > Pernthalerella. The sequence continues at coordinate 17,015 of VGHX01000011.1, read as the reverse complement.
GATTCACCGCGCGACAACGCAGCGACTGCGTCGGTGCTGTTGCGATAGCGCAGGTCAATCGGTAAACCCGATTCAGTGGCCTGCCTTAAGAATGCGGCTACCGCAAAGCCATGGCTGGCATCGAGCCGTATCATCGCCGGCGCAGCACCGACGGTTTTACCTAGCTCGGTCTCGAGCTCGGAGGCAAGGCTATCCAATGTCGGCGAGAGCCGGGCGGCGACGCGGCGGTCGGCCCAGATGAGTTTTTCTGCCAGCGCGGACAGCTGAGTGCCACGCCCGCGACCGGTTTGCATCAGGCTGCTGCCGAACAGCGCCTCAGCCTCTCGAAGTAAGCCCCAGGCGTAGCGGTAGGAGAGGCCAACGGTTTGCGCAGCGCGAGCGATAGAGCCGCTCTCGTCAATCGCGCGCAGTAACGAAAGCAGCACGGCGGTATCGAGCGGTTCGCCGTTACCGCGTGTGATTTCCCAGTGCGGGTTAATTCTGACCTTGAACATTATGTTCACCTTAGCATATTGCAACGTAGAATGTACCCTGTCAGGATGAGCGCGGATTGCGGCACCAAGCTCAAAATAACAACTCGAACGACCGATGCCGTCGCACTCAGGCGGCCCCCCATGAGGAGGAAACATGTCACCGCTCGACAAGGAGCGCACTATTGCCGGCGACGGCTACAACCGCTGGCTGGTTCCACCGGCGGCACTCGCGATTCATTTATGCATCGGGATGGCGTATGGCTTCTCGGTATTCTGGAAGCCGCTCGGTAATGCATTGCTGGGTCCGGACGGTGCGCCGCTGGCCTCGTGTGCCGCCGGTGCAGTGACTTTCGGCGACAAGCTGGCCGGTACCGGACGCGCGCTGTTTGCAACCGACTGTAACTGGACCCAGTTTGATCTGGGCTGGATGTACACCTTGTTCTTCGTGGTGCTGGGCTGCTCGGCCGCCATCTGGGGCGGCTGGCTCGAGCGTGCCGGTCCGCGTAAGGCTGGCTTGGTCTCTGCGGTCTGCTGGTGCGGTGGTTTGCTGATCTCGGCTTTGGGCGTCTACGAGCATCAGCTCTGGATGATGTGGCTGGGCTCCGGCGTGATCGGGGGTATCGGGCTTGGTCTGGGCTATATCTCTCCGGTGTCAACGCTGATCAAGTGGTTTCCGGATCGCCGCGGCATGGCAACCGGCATGGCGATTATGGGCTTTGGTGGTGGTGCGATGATCGGCTCGCCGCTGGCCACGCTGCTGATGGCCAAGTTCGCGACGCCGACCGATCCGGGCGTCTGGCAAACCTTTGTCACCCTGGCGATTGTTTATTCGGTGTTCATGTTCTCTGGTGCATTTGGCTACCGCGTGCCGGCCACGGGCTGGAAGCCTGCCGGATGGGAACCACCGCCGCCATCACAGAAGGCGATGATTGCGCAGAACCATGTGCATCTGAAGAACGCGCACAAGACGCCGCAGTTCTGGTTGCTGTGGATTGTGCTGTGCATGAACGTGTCGGCAGGTATCGGCATCATTGGTGCTGCTTCACCCATGCTGCAAGAGACGTTTGCTGGTGCGCTGGTCGGACAACCTGAGCTCGGCTTTCTGGATCTGAAAGCGAACCCTGATTTACTCAAAGCGGCTGTCGCGATTGGTGCAGGTTTTGTTGGTCTGATTTCTCTGTTCAATATCTTCGGTCGGATCATTTGGGCGTCGTCGTCAGACCACCTTGGCCGTAAACCAACCTACATCATCTTCTTCGTCCTCGGTACCGCCCTATACCTGATGGCCTCGGTCTCTGCGGGTTGGAAGTCATTGGCGACTTTTGTGGCGTGCTTCTGCGTGATTGCGTCGATGTACGGCGGTGGCTTCGCGACGATTCCGGCGTATCTGGCCGATATGTTCGGCACACAGTTCGTTGGTGCGATTCATGGTCGTTTGCTGACGGCGTGGTCGACTGCCGGCATCTTGGGCCCGGTGGTCGTGAACTACATGCATGACATCCGCCTCGAGCAAAAAGTGCCTTTTGATCAGATCTACGGTCCGATTTTCTATATGTTGGCAGCGATGCTGGTGGTGGGTTTGTTAGCCAACCTGATGGTGCGTCCGGTGGCGGATCGCTACTTCATGTCGGCGGAAGAGCTCGCGCATGAGAAGCAGCTGGCGCATGAGAAGTCAGTCAAAGACACGTTGCAAGGTGAAGGGTCGGCGACGCAGGGCAACCCAGCCATCGCATGGGTGGCTTGGCTTGCCGTCGGTATACCGCTCGCTTACGGTATCTCGGTCACGCTGCAAAAATCTGCCGTGCTGTTCAAGTAAGTTTTCTTGCCGCACCCGAAACGGCCGCCTGTTTAGGCGGCCGTTTTGTTTTAGTCTTTTGGTTTAGACTTGCGCCTCCTTCAAGGAGACGTCATGAGCCTCACCCAAGAATCTATCCGCGACACGCTATCCGGCGTGATTGACCCCAACACCGGCAAAGACTTCATCGCTAGTAAATCAGCTAAAAACATTCAGCTCGAAGGCGGCAAAGTGTCGCTGGATATCGAGCTGGGCTATCCCGCAAAAACACAGATCGATGCCATCAAGCAGTTGATTGAAGCTGCTTTGCGCGCGCTGCCCGGTGTGACGGAGGTATATGTCAACGTCAGCGTAAAAGTGGTGGCGCATGCGGTGCAGCGCGGCGTGAAGCTGATGAATAACGTGAAGAACATTATCGCCGTCGCAAGCGGCAAGGGCGGGGTAGGAAAGTCCACCACCGCCGTCAACCTGGCGTTGGCACTCGCGGCCGAGGGTGCCAAGGTAGGTCTGCTCGATGCCGATATCTATGGTCCTTCGCAGCCGACCATGATGGGCGTTTCCGGTAAGCCCGAGAGCCATGACGGCAAGACTATGGAGCCGCTCGAAAACTATGGCGTGCAGGTGGCATCGATCGGTTTCATGATCGACCCTGATCAGCCGATGGTGTGGCGCGGACCGATTGTCACGCAGGCCTTGCAGCAACTACTTGAGCAAACCAACTGGCGCGATCTGGATTACCTGGTCGTTGATATGCCGCCGGGCACTGGTGATATTCAGCTGACCCTATCGCAAAAAGTACCCGTGACAGGCGCCGTGATTGTCACCACGCCGCAAGACATTGCGCTACTCGATGCGCGCAAGGGTCTGAAAATGTTCGAGAAGGTGGGCATTCCGATTCTGGGTGTGGTCGAAAATATGAGCGTGCATGTCTGCAGCAACTGCGGGCACACCGAGTCGATTTTTGGTCATGGTGGGGGCGAGAAAATGTGCGCTGATTTCGGCGTTGATTTCCTTGGGGCCTTGCCGCTGACATTGAGTATTCGCGAGCAAACCGACGCTGGCCGTCCCAGCGTAGTGGCCGACCCTACCGGCCCAATTGCTCAGTTGTACGGTCAGATCGCGCGCAAGATTGCGGTCAAGGTGGCCGAGAAGGCGAAGGATATGAGCTTGAAGTTTCCCAGTATCGTGATCAAGAACGACTAAAAATGCCGCTGGTGCTTTAAGCAGATTTGCGCCACCTAAATAGGCTAAAAACATCATATTGACAGCGCCCGTCTCCGGGCGGAACATCCGCGCATTCGCAGCTTTCGCGGGCTGTAATTTCCACCGAAATATGTTTTTCGGCACATATTAAAAACACCGGAGACCACGATGCCCACGGCTTCGTATGACGCGTGTATCAACGCCACCCTGACCCAACTGGGCGCACCGGACGGCGCGCTGCTTCCTATTCTTCATGCCATTCAGGCCGAGTACGGTTATGTGCCCTCAGACGCCGTGCCTGAGATCGCCGATCGCTTGAACCTGACGCGCGCGGAAGTGCATGGCGTGATCAGTTATTACCATCACTTCAGAACGACGGCGGCGGGCAAAGTCGTTCTGCAAATTTGTCAGGCCGAAGCCTGCCAATCGGTGGGTGCCGAGGCGCTCACTGAGCATGCCAAGCGCACGCTGGGTATTGATTTTCACGAGACCACCAAAGACGGCTCGGTCACGCTGGAGCCGGTGTATTGCCTGGGACATTGCGCGTGCGGTCCTTCCATCATGGTCGGCGAAAAGCTGCATGCGCGCGTGGATGAAAAAACCTTTGATCGCGTTTTGGCACGCGCAAGGAGCGATGCATGAGCGTGAAGATTTTTGTGCCGCGCGATTCAACGGCGCTGGCGTTGGGTGCTGATGAAACCGCGCAAGCGATTTTGGCTGAAGCCAAACGCCGTGGTGTTGATATCGAGCTGGTGCGTAATGGGTCGCGCGGCATGTTCTGGCTTGAGCCGATGGTTGAGGTCGCGCTGTCGACAGGGCGTGTTGCGTACGGCCCGGTGACTGAAGATGATGTGGCGTCGTTATTCGATGCAAAGTTCACTGAAGGCGGCGCGCACCCCTTGGCGCATGGCGCGACTGAAGAGATTCCTTTCTTAAAACGCCAAGAGCGGCTCACCTTTGCTCGTATTGGCATCACTGATCCGCTGTCCATCGACGACTACTGCGCGCATGAAGGCTTTGTTGGTTTGCACAAGGCCTTGCAGATGAGCGAAGAGCAGATCGTGCAAGCCGTGACGGAATCTGGCTTGCGTGGTCGTGGCGGTGCGGCTTTCCCGACCGGCATCAAGTGGAACACCGTACGCACCACACCGTCTGCGCAAAAGTACATCGTTTGTAACGCTGATGAAGGTGACTCGGGCACCTTCTCGGATCGCATGGTGATGGAAGACGATCCGTTCATGCTGATCGAAGGCATGACGATTGCCGGCTTGGGTGTAGGCGCAACCAAGGGCTACATCTACGCGCGCTCGGAATACCCGCATGCGATCGACGTGCTGAACGAAGCCATTCAGATCGCTCGTACACATGGCTACCTTGGTGACAACATTCGTGGCTCGGGCAAGCGCTTTGAGCTGGAAGTGCGTGTCGGTGCGGGTTCTTATGTGTGCGGCGAAGAGACCGCCCTGCTTGAGAGTATTGAAGGTCGACGCGGCATCGTACGCGCCAAGCCGCCGCTGCCTGCGATCTCCGGTTTGTTTGGTAAACCGACCGTCATCAATAACGTGATCTCGCTCGCGACTGTGCCGGTGATCTTCGCGCGGGGTGCTGAGTACTTCAAGAATTTTGGCATGGGCCGTTCGCGTGGCACCTTGCCAATGCAACTCGCGGGCAATATCAAATTCGGCGGCTTGGTCGAAAAAGCTTTCGGCCTCACCTTGCGCGAAATGCTGTATGACTTCGGTGGCGGCACGCGCTCCGGCAAGCCGATACGCGCCGTGCAGGTGGGTGGCCCGCTGGGTGCGTATCTACCCGAGTCGCAATTCGATACACCGCTCGACTATGAAGCCTTCCTGCAAATCGGCGGCACGCTTGGGCATGGTGGCATCGTCGTGTTTGATGACAGCGTGAATATGCTGAAGCAGGCGCGCTATGCAATGGAATTCTGCGCGGTGGAATCTTGCGGTAAATGTACGCCATGCCGCATAGGCTCGACACGCGGCAAAGAGGCATTCGACAAGATCATCGCTGGGGAAGACACCGAGCAGCAGATTCATTTGGTGCGTGATCTGTGCGACATCATGCTGAACGGCTCGTTATGTGCGATGGGCGGCATGACACCGTTCCCGGTGCTCTCTGCAATGAATCACTTCCCTGAAGACTTCGGTACAGAAAAGAAAGCGAAGGAGACGGCATGAACGCGATCAATGAAAAAGACTTTGGTACGCCAGCACGTGAATCAGCAACGCTGGTGACTTTGGAGATTGATGGTGTATCAGTGACCGTGCCCGCGGGCACGTCGGTGATGCGTGCCAGTGCCGAGGCCGGTATCAACGTGCCAAAGCTGTGCGCAACCGATTCGCTGGAAGCTTTCGGTTCTTGCCGCGTGTGTCTGGTAGAGATCGAAGGCCGCAGAGGCTACCCCGCATCATGCACCACGCCAGTCGAGCCGGGCATGAAGGTCAGCACACAAACGCAGAAGCTGGCTGATATTCGCCGCGGTATGCTGGAGTTGTACATTTCCGATCACCCGCTGGATTGCCTGACTTGCCCCACCAATGGCAATTGCGAGTTGCAAGATGTGGCTGGCTTGGTGGGTCTGCGCGAAGTACGCTACACCAAGGGCAAGACGCCGATTGCAACGCACACCGAGCTGAAAAAGGATGAGTCGAATCCTTACTTCACCTACGACCCATCGAAGTGCATTGTGTGTAACCGCTGCGTACGCGCCTGCGAAGAGACGCAGGGGACGTTTGCATTGACGATTGATGGCCGTGGCTTTGATTCGCGGGTGGCGGCAGGTCAAAATGAACCGTTCATGGAATCAGAGTGCGTGTCGTGCGGCGCCTGTGTGCAGGCCTGCCCGACTGCGACGCTGACGGAAAAAACCGTCATCAAGATTGGTATTGCCGAGCACAGCGCGGTAACGACGTGCGCTTACTGCGGTGTGGGTTGCGGCTTCAAAGCAGAAATGAAGGGCAGTGAAGTGGTGCGCATGGTGCCGTGGAAAGACGGCAAAGCAAACCATGGCCATTCATGCGTTAAAGGCCGATTTGCCTGGGGCTATGCGACCCATAAAGATCGCATCATGAACCCGATGATCCGTAAGAAGATCACAGACCCATGGCAGGAAGTCTCGTGGGAAGAAGCAATTTCGTATGCTGCGAGCGAGTTCCGTCGCATCCAGCAAAAATACGGCAAGGACTCGGTTGGCGGCATCACCTCGTCACGTTGCACCAACGAAGAAACCTACCTGGTACAGAAACTGGTACGTGCGGGTTTTGGTAACAACAACGTAGATACCTGCGCGCGCGTGTGCCATTCACCGACCGGTTATGGCTTGAAGCAAACGCTGGGTGAATCGGCGGGTACGCAGACCTTTGATTCGGTGATGCAGTCGGATGTGATTATGGTGATCGGTGCGAACCCGGTCGCTGCGCACCCGGTGTTTGCGTCGCAGATGAAGCGTCGTTTGCGTCAAGGTGCGAAGTTGATTGTGGTGGACCCACGTACCACCGAAATGGTGAAGGGCGCGCACTATCAAGCGGACTATCACCTCAAGCTCAAGCCGGGCACTAACGTGGCGGTGATCGATGCGCTGGCGCACGTGATCGTGACCGAAGGCTTGTTGAAGGAAGACTTCATTGCTGAGCGTTGCGACCTGAAATCCTTCGAAGAATGGAAGACCTTTGTTGCGCGTCCCGAGAATTCGCCGGAAGCGATGGCGCCGATTACGGGTTTGCCTGCAGAGTTGCTGCGTGGCGCAGCGCGTTTGTATGCCACCGGCGGTAATGCAGCGATTTACTACGGCCTTGGCGTGACCGAGCATGCGCAAGGCTCGACTATGGTGATGGGCATTGCGAACCTTGCGATGGCAACCGGTAATGTCGGTCGCTTGGGCGTAGGTGTGAACCCACTGCGTGGTCAGAACAACGTGCAGGGCGCGTGCGATATGGGCTCGTTCCCGCATGAGCTGCCCGGCTATCGTCACGTGTCCGATAGCACCGTGCGCGCAGAATTTGAATCGCGCTGGGGCGCAACTCTCAGCCCCGAGCCGGGCCTGCGGATTCCTAACATGCTGGATGCTGCGCTCGATGGCAGCTTCATGGGTCTGTATGTGCAGGGTGAAGATATTGTGCAGTCCGACCCCAACACGCAGCATGTGGCGAATGGTTTGATGGCAATGGAATGCCTGGTGGTGCAGGACTTGTTCCTGAACGAGACTGCCAAGTACGCGCATGTGTTCTTGCCGGGTTCTTCGTTCCTTGAGAAAGATGGCACCTTCACCAACGCCGAGCGTCGTATTTCCCGCGTGCGCAAAGTGATGCCACCAAAAACGGGTTACTCGGATTGGGAAGTCACGCAATTGCTGGCGAATGCATTGGGGTACCCAATGAACTACGCGCATCCGTCCGAGATCATGGCCGAGATTGCCTCGCTGACGCCAACCTTCACTGGCGTGACCTACGAAAAAATCGATAAGCTGGGCAGCATACAGTGGCCTTGCAATGACCATAGTCCTGAGGGCACGCCGATCATGCACGTCGATCAGTTCGTGCGCGGCAAGGGCCGATTCATCATTACCAAGTATGTCGCGACCGATGAAAAAGTCACGCAACGTTTCCCGCTGATTCTGACCACGGGTCGTATTCTCTCGCAGTACAACGTTGGCGCGCAGACGCGTCGTACCGAGAACTCCCGTTGGCATAGTGAAGACCGGCTCGAGATTCATCCGCATGATGCCGAAGAACGTGGCATTCATGAGGGTGACTGGGTAGGTATTGATTCACGCTCCGGCCAAACCGTACTGCGCGCAACAATCACTGAAAACGTGCAGCCGGGCGTGGTGTACACCACCTTCCATTTCCCGGAATCAGGCGCCAACGTGATCACCACCGACAACTCCGACTGGGCCACTAACTGCCCTGAGTACAAGGTGACTGCAGTACAGGTGATGCCGGTGACGCAGCCGTCGGAATGGCAGCGCAATTACGAGCGCTTTAATCGCGAGCAGTTGGATTTGGCGAAGGTCGACGGCTGATTCGGTAGGCGCTCGAGCGAAACGAGATCGCCATGGAGCATGGCCCCGGGGCAGATGCCTTGAGTGCGGGTGCCGACACGCTGAAGCAAGTGTCGGTGCAGCGCTGCCGCGATGGCGTGGTGTCTGCGGGGCAGGATTGGCTGGCGGTTGAGTTGCCGATCGGGCTGGAGTACAACGGCATCTCGCACGCCGTCATGCTGGCATCGCCGGCCGATCTGGAAGATTTTGCGCTCGGGTTTTCGCTGTCTGAAGGCATCATCGCCAACAGCAGCGAGCTGTACGGCTGTGAGGTTGAACTGCGCGAAGAGGGCATGCTGGTGCATGTCGAGATTGCGAGCGAACGATTCACAGCACTCAAGCAGCGTCGGCGTAATCTTGCTGGGCGCACGGGTTGCGGGTTGTGCGGTACCGAGGCGTTAGAGCAGGTGGCGCGTGAATTGGCGCCTGTCGTAGGCGCGCAGCCGATAGCTCCCAGTGTTCTGGTTGCCGGTATGCGAGCGATGCAGATGCGACAGCCCTTGCAGCAGCACAGCGGTGCTACGCATGCGGCGGCGTGGATCGATGCGCACGGGCAAGTGACGGGTGTGCGCGAGGATGTGGGTCGGCATAACGCCCTCGATAAATTGATTGGTGCGCTCGCTCATCAAAAAACTGATTTTTCTCGTGGCGCCTTGCTATTAACGAGCCGTGCCAGCTACGAGATGGTGCAAAAAGCAGCCACCATGGGCATAGGCACTATTGCGGCGATTTCTGCACCGACGAGTTTTGCGGTTGGGTTGGCCGAACGTTATGGCGTTGCCCTGATTGGTTTTATGCGTGATACCTCGTATGTGGTGTACGCCCATGCAGAGCGATTTAATGCAGCGCAGGTTGTAGTGAGTTAGAGAGATTGAAGTCAGCGTAGTTTTCAGCGGTTCAACAAGATTGAAAGCAGTGCAGTTTTAGATTTTCAAAAAAAATCAAAGTACTATCGTTTTAGAAATGTTCAATTTAAAGCGATCGATACCGGAGTGAATGTATGGAAACCCAGCAGCTCGTCAAAATGGCCAATCAGATTGGCGATTTCTTTGAAGGCATGCCCGATCGTGAACAGGCCAGGACTGATATCGCGAATCACCTGAAAAAATTCTGGGATCCGCGCATGCGTAAAAGCATCGTGCAGAAAATGGATGGTGGCGAAGCGACTGAGCTCAGCCCAATGGTGCGCGAGGCGATCGACGCTAATCGTCATTTTCTGCTGTAAGGACGATTAACGGCAGGCTAATCGTAGAATTGAACAGAACACCCGGTACCCAGATATTCCCCCTCAGTCGGGTGCTGCTCAGTGCGCACCAAGCCGCGCGCGATGAAATGAGGATGATGTAAAGCCTCTTCGGGTGTGAGTACCGGCGTCACGCAACAGTCTGCTGGTTCAAACAAGGCATGCCACTCTGCCTGTGTGCGCGTGGCGAAGATGGCAGCGAGCTGATCGCGAACGGCAAGCGCCTCAACGCTACCCACTACCTGACCGTACGCCCAATGCTGCTGCTTGAGATCGGGCCGCTCGATAACCTCGCACAAGCGCTGCCAGAATTTCAGTTCGAGTGCGCCCACTGCCATGGTGCGATCATCACTGCAGCGGTAGACGTTGTAGCAGGGCAGACCACCCGTCAGAAAATCACGCGCGGGCGGTGCGGCATGGCCTTCATGATTGAACGCGAACAGCGGCATCAAGTGATGCGCCAACACTGCATCGGTCATGGACACATCCACGAACCGGCCGGGGCCGCCCATCTTCACAGCCAGTAGCGCCGCCAGAATGCCTTGTACTGCAGTGAGTGCGCCACCCAGTAAATCACCGACCTGCAGATTACTGATGACCGGTCGGCCATGCTCATCTGCCGTCTGCGCCAGCATTCCTGCATAGCCAATGTAATTCAGATCATGCCCAGCGTGCTGAGATAGCGGCCCGCTCTGGCCGTAACCAGAAATAGCGCACATGACCAAAGAGGGTTTGCGCGCTTTGAGCACTTCCCAACCCAGACCGAGTCTGTCCATTACCCCGGGACGAAAGCTCTCGATCACGACATCAGCACTATCCACCAGGGATAAAAATGCCTGATGATCATCGGCATGCTTCAGGTCTAAGTGAATGATTTGTTTGCCACGATTAACCGCAATGAACATTTGCGACAGCTCGCGCCTTACGTGCATCATCGTGCGCGCATAATCACCGGCCCCTTTATCTTCGATCTTGATAATCGTGGCGCCCATATCGGCCAGATGCATGGTCGCGACCGGGCCCGGCAGCAGCCGGGTCAGGTCGAGTACGGTGATGCCAGCCAGCGGTGACTGGGTGGGCGAGGGCGGGTTGGCGCTGGGGCTGGGATTGGCGCTTGAGTGAACGCCAAAATTCGGGGATGTCGTCGCAGGTGGGGTCATGCCGAGATTATGCTTCAAACCTCGGCAGTGACGTATTCAGCGGTTAAGCTATGCAGTCTTTCGCTCTTTCGAGGGCGGCGCATCGGGCGCCTCCTGCTCCGCGGGCCTTTTACGTCCAACCGCACCCGGTGGCAGCTCTGCCGCTGTCGGCTGTGGTGGTTTGGGCGATTGTATTTTCTTTATCCATGTTTGAAGCATCAGATGATCAATATCAGAAATAATCTCTTGAGCGTTTTCATCAGCCAGACTATCTGTGATGCGGTGGGCAAATTCCTTGTTAAGGATTTGCAGTAATTGTGGCAGTTGTTGCCATGGCGCTTCTCGCGTACGTTGTATCGACTGCTGCCACGCTTTGGCAATGGCATCACAGGTCGCAAAAGGCAGGCCAAGTTCGATCTGACACCGATTCGGAAGATTAGGATCGGGGTCTGCCAGCGACGTCCGGTTTTCTAGTTTATACAGCCAGGCCACCGGGTCGCAGTGGAATTGATGGAGCGGTTGTGATTTAAGTGGCAGCGCTGCGTCCAGTGCAGTCTTGCATGAGAATATCAGCGTGTCTGCATCCATCAGCGGTTCGTCGGCTGCTTTTCTTAATAGATTACGCGCCAGGCTTTCCAGAATTTGGTCTTTCTTTTCCGGGGCAGTTTGCCAACCTACCGACCATGCTGCGGCTTTATGCCATGCATCACCGATGCGTTTGGCGATTACGGCAGGGATGCCCAGCGCCTCTTGCAAGTGCTGATTAATAAATTTTCCAATCGCGACATTTTTAGGAAAACGCGTGGCGAGCGCTTGAAAGAACGTAGCGGACACCGTCTCGGCAAGCTTTTGCATGGTGTGATTAACGAGGGTGGTTGATGCTAATTTCAGTGCTTCTCGTTGGAGGTGAATTTTCCGTCGGGTGTTGTGCTGCCAGATCACGTGATTTGGTATGGGTTCCCCGCTCTTGAGCGGCGCTGGTGGTGGCGTCTGAGGTAACGACTGGCCAAAGATCAACGCAGCGATCAATGATTTTTGGCGTTCCGTTAAATCTGGCCGCTCACTAAATGCCAACTTGATCTTCTCTGAGGAGGCAAACATAATGGATGTAAAACAGCCATTTGAGGCAAGTACCTCGGACTGATGAATCTTGCTGCCCATCCAGAACAATTGATTTGCAATAGGTTCTGCCTCATGTGTTTGAATGACCAGAGGATTTTTCGCTATCAGTAAATCTGCCATCGGCGATCCATAGCATCCGTTAGATAGCGCAGCTTGCCAAATACTGATAGGCTCATCCGTTGTTTCGTGATTCTCAATCGAAGCACCACACGAGAGCAATAACGATACCGCATCATAGAGCTTACGCTCGACGGCAAGTCCCAGTGGCGATGAGACAGAGCCGTTGTAGGTTGAAAAATCATGATTTGAAACCAGTTGAGACAGATAATGAATCGGCATCCGGGAAACAATACATGCAGACAAGCCGGTATATCCGCGATATTCGCGGCACTGATCGAGCGTCGCGCCAGCACTCAATAGGCGCTTGAAGATATCAGGCTTGCCAGAAAAAGCAGCGATGATCAGCGGGGAGCAGGCACCTCGATTCGCGTCGGCTCCGTGACTAAGCAGCAGGTGAGTCAGATATTCATCACCTAGCCGCACGGCGATCATCAAGGGCGTCACTGCAAGGTTTTTGAAATTAATGCCAAGCCCGAAAATAGTTGTGGATTCAAATTCCGTCATCTGGTGAGCTTCAGCGTTGGGGTTCGCGCCGCTGCTCAACATGAGCAAGGTAAGTTCCTGCGAGCCACCAATCACCGCATAGTGCAGTGCAGTTTTTCCGGTTGCGTCTTGCGCGTTCACCTTCATCTTGGCGACTTTGACAAGCTCTATCGCCATATTGACGTCGCCCGACCGGCAGGCTTCCATCAGCAAATCAATGTTGTTGTCATCACGAACAGGTAATTGCGCCCCACGAACCAATAGTGGCGATATCGCCTGAGAATTATTGGCGCGCACTGCAACAACTAATGAATTGCATTCGTAGCATGCTGGATGGTTCAGCTGAGCGCCTTCGCTGATAGCTTCATCGATCAATTTGGATAAATCATATTTGTTACCAAATCGGATGATTCTATGCAGCTTTTGGTCAGCTGCGAGGGGGTGAGAGCCAGTGGTGGTGTCGGGTGGTGGCGCCTGAGTCCCCTCTGGACTCACTTCAACGTTAAGTACTGCTGCCGGGGTGGGGAAAAGATCAATGCCAAAATCAGGTACGTCTGGAAAGGTATTATGAGAAGGGCAGGTCGGTTGCATAGCGTCAGCTCTGAGTTGAAAGTGCCTGCTCAGTAGCGCTTATACCAGCGTGGTTCCTGTCCGACTATGAAACCCTTAATCAGTCAGGATTTTTTCTAGTGACTCTTGAATCTGCAGCCATTCAGACTCCAGCTGCTCCAGCACAGTGGTGGTCTGATGCTGATGGTCGAGAAGCTGCTGTAACTCATTTTTTCTTGTACTGTCGTAAATGCTGCTGTCAGCTAAAGCCACGTCGATGGAGGCTTTTTTATGGTGTATAGCATCGAGCTCTGCTTCTAGCTTTTGCAGACGTCTTTCCAGTGGCTTTCTCAGATTTGAAAGACGCTGACGTTCCTTCGCTTCGATTGGTTGTTGCACCTTGTTGTCAGCAATCGGAACGGTGATCGGTATGGCGTTCGCTGACGATTTTTTATCGCTAGCCGACATGGCTGCTCTGGTTTTGAATAGCCAAGCACGATAGTCTTCTAAATCGCCATCAAACGCAGTCAGCTGACCATCAGCGACGATAAGGAAATCATCAGTGGTAGCCCGCAGTAGATGGCGGTCGTGTGACACCAAAATCAGCGTTCCCTCGAACTGCGCCAGCGCCTCGGTCAGCGCTTCGCGCGTTTCCAGATCAAGGTGGTTCGTGGGCTCGTCGAGTAGCAATAAATTCGGGCGCTGCCAGACAATCAGTGCCAGCGCTAGTCTCGCTTTTTCGCCGCCGGAGAAGGGCGCAATCGGGCTCTTCACCATCTCGCCGGGGAAGTTAAAACTTCCCAGAAAATCACGCAGGACTTGTTCGCGCGCATCGGGCGCAATACGCATCAAGTGCATCAGCGGGCTATCATCGGGCTGCAGCATCTCAAGTTGGTGCTGCGCGAAATAACCTATCGTCAAGCCTTTGCCTTTGTTCAAGCTGCCGTTCAATGGCGTGATATCGCCCGCAATGGTTTTAATCAGCGTTGATTTGCCAGCGCCATTTACCCCGAGTAATCCAATACGCTGTCCAGCTTGCAGCGACCATTGCAAGTCACTCAGGATAATTTTTTGTTCGACGACGTCATCTGAGGTGTTGTTTCGATAGCCCGCATCAAGATGATCAAGCACCAGAAGGGGATTAGGCGCCCGCTCGGGTTCTCGAAAGGTAAAGCTGAACTCAGCGGCGGCGCGCAGGGGCGCCAGTTCTTCCATGCGGGCGAGCGCTTTGATACGGCTCTGGGCCTGTTTGGCTTTAGTCGCTTTCGCTTTGAAGCGATCAATGAATGACTGAAGGTGCGCGCGTTGGCGTTGCTGCTTTTCGACCTGCGACTGCAATAAGGTCAGCTGTGCCGCACGTTGGCGCTCGAAGCTGCTGTAGTTACCGGCGTAGCGTTTGAGCTTGCGCTGATCGATATGCGCGATCACAGTGGTCACGCTGTCCAGAAAATCCCGGTCATGCGAGATCACCAGCATGGTGCCTGCGTATTGCTTCAACCAATCTTCCAGCCACAGGATGGCATCCAGGTCCAGGTGGTTGGTGGGCTCATCCAGCAGCAGCAACTCGGAGGGGCACATCAAGGCTTGGGCAAGATTCAGTCGCATGCGCCAGCCACCCGAGAAGTTGGTGATTGGATGGTCAAACTGGTTGACTGAAAATCCCAAGCCGAGCAGTAATTGCTCTGCCCGTGAGCGCGCCGTGTAAGCATCGGCATCCGCTAACTGGGTATGCAGCTCGCCAATTTTATGACCATCGGCCGCATCGCCTTGGGACTCGAGCGCCTCTAGTGCATGTTCGAGTGAACGCAGCCAAGCGTCACCGTCAATGACATAGTCAACAGCGCTTCGATCAAGCGCTGGCGTCTCTTGCGCGACATGGGCAACGCGCCATTGTTTAGGAAAATCGATATCACCGCTGTCAGGCTGCAACTCACCCAGCAGCATCTGGAATAGCGTCGATTTACCGCAGCCATTAGCGCCGATCAGGCCGACTTTTTCAGCGGGGTTGATGGTCAGGTCGGCCGACTCGAATAGCGCTTTTGTGCCGCGCATCAGGCTCAGCTGTTGGAGTCGAATCATGATTTGGGAAACTGCGCAGAGGCTGGACTTCGGCCTACGGGGTTATTGTCTTTCAACTGGCGATGCTTATTCATTCAGGCAGTCATTCATTAATGCATTAATTAATTCAGAAGGTTATAGCTGACTAGCCATCACCAAAAACACTGCCTCATCACCGGCACTGGTCGACAACCAGGTCAGCTCAAGATCGGCCAATGCGGCTTCGGCATGCACAAATTCATTGCCAATCTCGACCACGAGTACGCCATGCGGTGTCAGTCTTTCTTTCGCGCCGGCCACGATACGCCGCACCAGATCCATACCATCCTCGCCGCCGGCCAGTGCCATCTGCGGCTCGGCGCGATACTCTGGCGGTAGCTTGTTCATCGATGCGCTATTCACATAGGGCGGATTGGTAACGATGAGGTCGTATTTTTTATTCGGAATTTGGTCGAACAGATCTGAGTGATGCAGCGTGACTCTGTCCTGCAGTGCGTAGTGGGTGATGTTTTTTTCGGCCACTTGTAATGCATCGGTTGACAGATCAACCGCGTCAATGCGTGCATATGGAAAGGCATCGGCCAACATAATCGCCAGACAGCCCGAACCGGTACAAAGCTCAAGTACGTGCGATACCTCATCCGGTTCGGCAATCCATGGCTGAAATTGCTCTGGAATCAGCTCGGCGATAAATGAGCGCGGCACGATCACGCGCTCATCGACATAGAAGCGATAGCTGCCAAGCAGCGCCTCATTCGTCAGGTAGGCCACGGGTACGCGGTCATTGGCACGACGCTCGATCAAGCCGAGCAGTGTCTGGATTTCGTCGGTTGTTAGCCGTGCATCGAGGAAGGGCTCCAGCTGGTCGAGCGGCAGTTTGAGTGTGTGCAGCAGCAGATAGGCTGCTTCATCGAAGGCATTATCGCTGCCATGCCCAAAATAGAGCTGCGCGGTGTTGAAGCGGGTGACTGCGTGACGCAGCAGGTCACGCAGTGTTTGGAAAGGAACAGCCATTGACGAATCCCGAGGCTCGGGTACAAGTATTCAAGGCCGCAAGGATACCGGATTACAGCGGCGGGGCTGCAATCCGGTGAGGGTCTACGATACAACCACGGTTGCCTTGATGAGTTCGCTTAACGCACGCTTACCTTCGTTGGTATTGCAATCGTCCTGAAGCGTTGTATCTGCCAGAAGCCGGACACCGGCCAGCCGATTTTTGAGCCCGGCCGGGTCAAGATCCGCCAGCTTGGGTAGAAAATCTCGCGCACTGAGATCAAGGTACTCTTGTAAATCAAAGCC
This sequence comes from Betaproteobacteria bacterium, assembly GCA_016868055.1. GTDB lineage: Bacteria > Pseudomonadota > Gammaproteobacteria > Burkholderiales > Burkholderiaceae_D > Pernthalerella. Next base: position 475 of record VGHX01000011.1, on the reverse strand, counting down.
AGCACTGATGAAAGCATCGAACCACCGCAAGCTTCCCACCTGAACGGCTTGACGCACATACATGAATGGTTTGAAATTCTTCTCACGCACTTCGTTCAAGAACTGGCCCATTTCGGGCGATCGATCAGCAGCAAACTCCCATGCGGCCTTATGTTTTTCGAGGCTCGCGATACTAAGCATGGCGGAGATATGCTTTTGCGTTAATGAGCAATCCATCATGTCAAATACCGCATGAAAGCAGGGTTCTGGATAATTTATCGTTGCCACAAACAGGTCATTTTTTTCGTTTTCATCTAATTGTGGCCAGAGAGAATGTACAAAGAAGAGAAATTTTTCTTCTGAGAAGAGTGTCTCACCTCTTATCAGCGTGATCAATTCACCTCTCAGCCTGGTGTCCAGGTCACCGGCTGCTTCAAGCAGCGCTTTAATGTCAGCTATACTCCGGTGCATAAAGAATTCGTTCAGCGCCTCCTTT